>NZ_JBFAXR010000062.1:0-5126 GCF_040680895.1 Streptomyces sp. NPDC051940
GCTCGTTCACCGTTCGGCCCAGGCGCGCGGCACTGCTCTGTCGGACCGCTCCCCGGTGGTCGTCCACCTCAGCGCCAGTCACGGCCCGCGCGGCCCGCCCGGGGGATCGACCCGGTCGTGGCGGGGTACCACGCGCAATGGGGAGGGCCGGTCCGCACCGTGGTTCACCGGCCCGCCATGGGGAGTCCCCCGCCCCGCCAGGGGCACCGGGGAAGGGCCGAGGAGGGCCGGTGACGACGTATGACGAGCGATCGAGCCTCAGTGATCTGACCAGCACCGCGGAGCAGGTGCGCAGGTCTGTCGAGAGCGTGATCGAGGGCAAGCCGGAGGCCGTGCGGCTGTCACTGACCGTCCTTCTCGCCGAGGGCCATCTGCTGATCGAGGACGTACCGGGCGTGGGCAAGACCATGCTCGCCAAGGCGCTGGCCAGGTCGATCGACTGCTCGGTGCGCCGTATCCAGTTCACCCCGGACCTGCTGCCCTCGGACATCACCGGTGTGAGCGTGTTCGACCAGCAGCGCCGGGACTTCGAGTTCAAGCCGGGCGCGATCTTCGCGCAGATCGTGATCGGCGACGAGATCAACCGGGCCTCGCCCAAGACGCAGTCCGCGCTGCTGGAGTCGATGGAGGAGCGGCAGGTCACCATCGACGGGCAGACGTACGAACTGCCCAGCCCCTTCATGGTGGTGGCCACGCAGAACCCCATCGAGATGGAGGGCACCTACCCCCTCCCCGAGGCCCAGCGCGACCGCTTCATGGCCCGGCTGTCCATCGGCTACCCGAGCGCCGAGGCGGAGCTGGAGATGCTGGACGTGCACGGCGGCGTCTCGCCGCTGACGGACCTGCAGCCGGTGGCGCACGCGCACGACATCCAGAAGCTGATCGACGCGGTGCGCACCGTGCATGTCGCCGATTCGGTACGGCGCTACGCGGTGGACCTCGTCACGGCCACCCGCACCCACCCCGAGCTGCGCCTGGGCGCCTCGCCGCGCGCCACGCTGCACCTGCTGCGCGCCGCGAAGGCCACCGCGGCGCTGTCGGGCCGCGAGTTCGCGCTGCCGGACGACGTACAGGCCCTCGCGGTCGCCGTGCTCGCCCACCGGCTGCTGCCGACCGCGCAGGCCCAGCTGAACCGGCGTACCGCGGAGCAGGTCGTCGAGGAGATCATCCAGCGCACGCCCGTCCCGACCGCGGACTACCGCGGCGGTGCCCGTCCCGCGACCGGCCAGGTGTACAACCAGCAGTCGCCGGACTCCCGGAGGTACTGATGGCCGTCGATGCCCCCGCCGGTCCGGAGCAGGGCTCCGGCCGGCCCGGCGGGCTGCGCGCGGCTTTCGCCGGTACGACGACCCGCGGCCGGTCCTTCCTGGCCGCGGGGGTCGCCGCGGCGGCCTGCAGCTACATCCTGGGGCAGGGCGACCTGCTGCGGGTCGGCCTGCTGCTGGCGGCGCTGCCGCTGGTGTGCGTGGCCGTGCTGAACCGCACCCGGTACCGGGTCGCGGGCAGCCGCCGGCTCTCCCCCGCCCGGGTGCCCGCGGGCTCCGAGGCGCGGGTGCACCTGCGCCTGGACAACGCCTCGCGGCTGCCCACCGGGCTGCTCATGCTGCAGGACCGCGTCCCGTACGTACTGGGGCCCCGGCCCCGGTTCGTCCTGGACCGGGTGGAGCCGGGCGGGCGCCGCGAGGTGTCCTACCGGGTCCGCTCCGACCTGCGCGGACGCTATCCGCTGGGGCCGCTGCAGCTGCGGCTGACCGACCCGTTCGGGATGTGCGAGCTGACCCGCTCCTTCAGCGCGTACGACACGCTGACCGTCGTACCGAAGACGGAGGCGCTGGCCCCGGTGCGGCTGGCCGGCGAGTCGTCCGGCTGGGGCGACGGGCGGCGGCGCACCGTGGCGCTGGCCGGCGAGGACGACGTGATCCCGCGCGAGTACCGGCACGGCGACGATCTGCGGCGCGTGCACTGGCGCTCCACGGCCCGCTACGGCGAGCTGATGGTGCGCCGCGAGGAGCAGCCGCACCGGGCGGGCTGCACCGTGCTGCTCGACACCCGGCGCGCCGGATACTACGGCGCGGGCCCGGACTCCGCCTTCGAGTGGGCGGTCTCGGCCGCCGCGTCCACGGCCCTGCACATGCTGGAGCGCGACTACGCCGTACGGCTGCTCACCGACACCGGTGACTCCGTGCCGGGCCCGGAGTCCGCGGGCGGCGCGGTGGGCGCGCACTCGGAGTCGGCGGACTCGGCCGGGCTGATGCTGGACACGCTCGCGGTGATCGACCACTCGGACTCCGAGGAGCTCTCCGCGGCGTACGACGTGCTCCGCTCGGGGCACGAGGGGCTGCTCGTGGCGTTCGTCGGCGAGCTGGACGACGACCAGGTGGCGCTGGTGGCCCGGATGCGGCGCCGGACCGGCGCGGCCCTGGTCTTCCTGCTGGACAGCGCGGCCTGGTCGATGACGGACGGCGAGGCGCAGGACGACGGACGCCTGGACGACCAGGTACGGATGCTGCGCGAGGCGGGCTGGACGGCACTGCCGGTGCGCCCGGGCGACCGGATGCCCGATCTGTGGCGGCAGGCCGAGGGCCAGGCGCAGCAGGTCAAGACGGGGGCGTGAGGAACGTGGAGGGGACATGTTGAGCGGCCGCGGACGGATGGCGCTGGCCGCCTGGACGGCGACGATGCTGACGGCCGCGGCGCTGCTGCCGCTGACCGACAGCGCGGGGTGGTTCTTCCAGGCGGTCTTCCTCGTCACGGTGATCACCGGGGCCGGCCTCGTGGGCCGCCGGGTGCCGCTCGCACGGCCGCTGACCGTGCTGGGGCAGCTGGTGCTGACCGTGGTGCTGCTGACGCTGATGTTCGCCGCCGACCAGGCGATCGGCGGGCTGATCCCGGGACCGGAGGCGATCCGCGAGTTCGGCGACCTGTACCGCACGGGCGGGCAGGGCGTGCAGGACTACGCCATCCCCGCGCCGGTCACCGAGGGCATCCGGCTCATGCTGCTCTCCGGGGTGGCGGCGGTCGCCGTGTGCGTGGACGCGCTCGCGGTGACGTACCGCAGCGCCGCCCCCGCGGGGCTGCCGCTGCTGGCCATGTACTCGGTGGCGGCGGGCATCAACCAGGGCAACGGCGAACTGCTCTTCTTTCTGGCCGGCGCCGGCTATCTGATGCTGCTGCTCGCCGAGGGCCGCGAACGGCTCTCCCAGTGGGGGCGGGTCTTCGCGGGCCTGGGCACCCGGCCGGGCCGCCCGTACGAGTCGGGCTCGCAGCCCGTCACGCCCATGCGCACCGGCCGGCGGATCGGGGGGCTCGTCCTCGGACTCGCGCTCTTCGCACCGGCGATCATGCCCTCGCTGAGCGGCGGGCTGCTGGACGGCGCGGGCACCGGTCCCGGCCAGGGGCCGGGCGGCGGGCTGGTCAACTCCGTCAACCCCGTCGTGGCGCTGCAGCAGAACCTGAACCAGCCCGACAACCGCGAGGTGCTGCGCTACAAGGCCGGCGACAAGAAGCAGAGCCAGAGCCTGTATCTGCGGTTCGTCGCCCTCGACCGCTTCGACGGGGTCATGTGGACCGCCGGGAAGCGCCGTATCGAGCCCATCCCGAAGCAGCTGCCGCGGCCCCAGGGCATGACCCTGGAGGACCTCGCGGTGGACGTGCTGGACGTGAAGGTCGAGGCGGAGGACTGGTACGAGCAGTCGTGGCTGCCGATGTCGTATCCGGTGGCGTCCGTGGACGTCGACGACAAGGACTGGCAGTTCGAGCCCGAGGGCCGGATGGTCGTCGGCACGGACGGCGAGGACACGGGCGGCACGGACTACCGGCTCAAGGTGTACGACGTGCAGCCCACCGCCGAGCAGCTCGCCTCCGCCGGAGCGCCGCCCTCGGACCTGCGCGCGGAGTACACCCAGCTGCCGCCCCGCTTCCCCGCGGAGGCCCGGCGCAAGGCCGCGGCCGTCACGAAGAACGCGCCCACGGCGTACGACAAGGCGGTGGCGCTGCAGAAGTTCTTCCAGAACAACTTCACCTACGAGACCGACGTCGACGTCGACCGCAACGACCCCGACGCGATCCTGGACTTCCTGAAGGACCGCAAGGGTTTCTGCGTGCACTTCTCCTTCGCCATGGCGGCGATGGCCCGCTCGCTGGACATCCCGGCGCGGATCGCGGTCGGCTTCACGCCGGGCGACCCGACGGCTGACGGGGAGATGTCGGTGGGGCTGAAGGACGCGCACGCGTGGCCCGAGCTGTACTTCGAGGGCGTGGGCTGGACGCGCTTCGAGCCGACGCCCACGCGGGGCTCCGTGCCGTCGTACTCCCTCGGCCAGAGCAGCTCCTCGGTGCCGCGGCAGAACCCCGACGACCCGGCCGTGCAGCCCAGCACGAGCGAGTCGGCCGCGCCGGCGCCCAGCTCCTCGTCCAACTGCCCCGAGTCGGTGCGGCGGCTGGACCCCGCGGGGTGCGCCGACACGCTGGCCGGTCCGCTGGCCGACGAGTCGGACGACGACTCGTGGTTCACACCCGCCGTGCAGGGGCTGCTCGCGCTGGCGGTGGTCGTGGCGCTGCTCACGGCACCGGCGCTGTGGCGGCGCCGGCTGTGCCGGCTGCGGCTGGCGCGGGGGGCGCCCGCGCTCGCCGCGTGGGCGGAGCTCGGTGACAGCGCGTGGGACTACGGCATCCCGCCGGACGACGCGCTCACGCCGCGTACGGCGGTGGCGCGGCTGGTCCGGCTCGGTTCGCTGGACACGGAGGCCGCCGCGGCGGCCGAGCGGGTGGCGTCGGCGGTCGAACACGTTCTGTTCGCCCCGTCCCCGCCGCCCACGCCGGGCCTGACGGCCGACGTCCGCCGCGTCCTCGCGGGCCTCGCGTCGGCGGCCTCGCGTTCCACGCGCCTCCGCGCGCGGCTGGCGCCGCGGTCGTCGGTCCAGGTGTTCTGGGCCTGGTCCCAGGCCTGGACGACCCGCACCCAACGCTGGTCGGACTCCCTCCGCGAAGCCAGCCTCCGCCTACGGCGGACGCCTTAGGGGGCGGTCCACCCGCCATGGGGCGGTCCCTGGCGGGTGCGTTCCCTGGCGGGGGGCGGTCCCGCGCGGAGGCTGTCCCTGGCGGGAGGTGGTCCCTGGCAGGGGCGG
>NZ_JBFAXR010000062.1:5226-50031 GCF_040680895.1 Streptomyces sp. NPDC051940
TCGCTCGCCGGAGGTGGTCCCTGGCGGAGGCTGTCCCTGGCGGGGTGCGTTCCCTGGCGGGGGGCGGTCCCGCGCGGAGGCTGTCCCTGGCGGGACGTGGTCCCTAGCAGGGGCGGTCGCTCGCCGGAGGTGGTCCCTGGCGGAGGCTGTCCCTGGCGGGGTGCGTTCCCTGGCGGGGGGCGGTCCCGCGCGGAGGCTGTCCCTGGCGGGAGGTGGTCCCTAGCAGGGGCGGTCGCTCGCGGGAGGTGGTCCCTGGCGGAGCGTTGTTCCCTGACGGGGTGCGCTCCCTCCCTGGGCGTCCCCTGGCCGGGGGCGGTCCCTCGCGGAGGCTGTCCCTGGCGGGACGTGGTCCCTAGCAGGGGCGGTCGCTCGCGGAAGGTGGTCCCTAGCGGAGCGTTGTTCCCTGACGGGTGCGCTCCCTCGCGGGGCGGCCCCTCCCCGGGGGTCCCTCCCGGGAGGGTCCCTTGCGGGAGGTGGTCCCTAGCGGGCGTTGTCCCTGGCGCGGTGCGCTCCCTCGCGGGGCGCTCCCTCGCGGGGCGGCCCCTCCCGGGGGGTCCCAGGCGGCCCTCCCCGGGGGCCTCTCTCGGGGCGTCCCCCTGGAGGGCCGCTGACAGGTGCTTCCCCGGGCCCGGGGCTCCCTCTTGGGAGGCGTCCCCTGGGGGCTTCCCTAACGCTGTTCCCTCGCGAGGGGGGCTCCTGGAGGGGCCGTACTCGTAAGGCGGCGTCCCTCGTGGGGGGCGTTCCCTCCGGGGGCTTCGGGAGCCCCCCGGTGTCCCCTCGGAAGCCCGTCACGGGGGGCCTCCGGCGTCCTGCGTGGGGCCCCAAAGGTCCTCGCCGCTTCCCGGCGTGCCTTCCCCGCGTCCCTCTCGGCGGCTTTCCGGGCGTTCCTTTCGGAGGTCTCTCGCCGGAGGTCCTGCCAGGCGTCCCTTCCCGGGGTCTCCGGGCCCGTCCGGGCGGGCCTGGAGAACGCTTCCGGGAGGTGTTCGGCCCGCGTGCGGGCTAGGGGCTCCCGTGCGTTCGATGGGCCGCGGTGTGCGGATGCCCGCCGGGGGCGGTTGGGCGCGTTAGCGCGCAGTGCGCCGCGGGTGTCTCCAGGCGCAGGAATGGAAAACCCCGCGTGGGGGCGCGGGGTGGGCATGCCTGGGGGCATGGTGGTGAGGGGCGCGGCGGGGGGTCGGAGGGGGCCGGGCGTGGCCCCCGGGCGCCCTGCTCGCGCCGCGTCAGCTACTGCTGTTCGTCACGCCGCCGCTGCCAGCGGTCCTCGATCCGGTTCATCATGGAGCGCTTCGCGCGCCCCTGTCGTCGCGTTCCCGAACCCGAAGGGGGCGCGGCAGCCGCAGCCTCGCCAGGCTTGCCGACCTTGCGCCAGCCGGTCACCGCCAGCACCGCACATCCCAGCATGACGAGGAAGCCCACCACGCTGACCCAGATCTGCTTGGCGACCATACCGGCCATCAGGAGCGCGATACCCACCAGAAAGCCGGCCACGGCCTGGTACACCCGGCGACGGGTGTAGACACGCAGCCCACTTCCCTCAAGCGCTGTCGCGAATTTGGGATCTTCGGCGTACAGCGCTCGCTCCATCTGCTCGAGCATGCGCTGCTCGTGCTCCGAGAGCGGCACGGAGTCCTCCTACTCGTCGGTCGCAGGGGGGCGACCAGGGGTCCCCTTCAGGATATGCAGGGAATCGCCCCCGTGAAACCCGCCCCTCTGTGCCAAATCCGCCGATCCGCAAAGGCGGACCGTGTCTCCAGATGATACGGGGCGAAGGGGCCGAACGGGTGGTCTGTGGCCTACAGCACCTGTCACCGCCCGCCTCCCGACGCCTCCTCGGCCGGGGTGGCCTCGGACTCGCACCTTCTGCTGATGCCTTTGCCCACCCCGGCCCCCGAAATCACCTCCGGGTGGCAAGCAGGTGCAGCTGTCCGGCCACGGCCTGGAAGGCCGGCGACTCGGCCGCCGCCTGCTCCAGCTCCAGCAGGGCCTCCAGGGCCCCCGGCTCCTGGTCGGCGAGCCCTCCGGGCACGAGGTCGGCGAAGATCCGCACCCCGTGCACCGCGTCGATCCGCAGCCCCTCGGCGGTGACGAGCGCGGTCAGCTGCTCGGGCGTGAAGCGCCGCGGCACCGGGTCGCTGCCGCCCCAGCTGCCCTCGGGCGAGGCCAGTGCCCGCCGCGCGGCGGTGAAGTGCCCGGAGAGGGCACGCGCCAGCACCGCCCCGCCGAGCCCCGCGGCGAGCACGCTGAGGATCCCGGCGGGCCGCAGTGCGGCGACGGCGTTGCGCACGCCCTCCGCGGGGTCGTCCACGTACTCGAGCACGCCGTGGCAGAGCACGACGTCGTAGCCGCCGCGCTCAGCGACCTCGAAGAGGCCGTGGGCGTCGCCCTGCACCCCGCGGACCCGGTCGGCGACGCCGGCCTCGGCGGCCCGCCGCTGCAGGCCGAAGAGGGCGTTCGGGCTGGGGTCGACCACGGTCACCCGGTGGCCGAGGGCGGCGACGGGCACCGCGAAGTTGCCCGTGCCGCCGCCGGTGTCCAGGACGTCGAGCACCTCGGAGGGACCTTCCTTGGCCCGCCGGTCCAGCGCCTCCTTCAGCACCTGCCAGACCACGGCCGTACGCGCCTGGGCCCGGGTGCTCCCCTTCTGCCCCGGGGCGGGGGCGGCCATCGCACCCGGGGTCTCGCTGCTGCGGTCCTGCGACATGGCTGTGCTCCGTAGGTGCTCCGGTCGTGGGCGGCCCCAGCTTAGAGGCTGCCCACCCCGCCTCCCCCCGTCAGGCGCCGTCCGCCTCCTCCTGGTGTGGCAGCAGCGGCTGCAGCACCAGCGTCCGCTCGACTATGCGGACGAACATCCCCGCCGCGCGCACGAGATCGTCCGCGTCCCGCCAGCCGGCCGCCCCCTGAATCCCGGCCTCGGCGCGGGCCCGCATCCGGGCCCCCGCGGCGAACAGGGCGCTCCACTCGGCCAGTTCGGGCGCGACCTCGGGGAGCACCTCCCAGGCGCTGCGGATGCGCTTCCTGCGCCGTGGGGACTCCTCGGGGCGCCCGCGCACGGCGAGCACCGCAGCGGCGGTGCGCAGGGCTGCCAGATGCGCGGTGGCGTAGCGCTCGTTGGCCGTCTCCAGGACGGCCGCCTCCTCCAGGCCGGCGTGGGCCTGGGCCAGTAGTTCGAGCGCGGCGCGTGGCGGCATCGGACGGCGCAGCGCCCGGTGGCCCAATTGTTCAAACGGGGCGGTCGGGGGGCCGTAAGCAGCAGCGGCACGGCGTGTCGGCTTGACTGCCATGGTTGCCTCCTGGTCTCACGTCCTGTTCGGTCGTATGTGCCTATCGTGGGGCACACCACTGACAATCGGCTCTGACCAGGCACGATGCACTCTGCGAGCGCCCAACGGCAGCCGCGGGCGGCCCGGTCGGCCGGGCCCGGCGGCCCGGTGCGCGGCCGGCTCCCCGGGCCGGTGGCCGCGTACCCGGGGAATCCCGTCGGGCCCCCGGGCGCGGTGGCGTTGAGAACGCAGGAGTGAGTACCCGTACCTAGGGGGAGGAATGAGTACCTGCCCGGATGGCCCGGACCTGCGCCGACGGCAGAGTGGTGAGCAGGCCGGAGCGACACCGACCAGCCCGCACCGCCGGCACGGGGCGGCGGAGCGGCGAGGCGGTGGCACCGGCTCAGGGGGAAGGAAAGGCGCCGTCCTGGGGCGGAACGACGGGGGATCGTTCCGCTCCGGGGCGGCGCGTTCGTCCGCGGGCACCCATGAAGACCCCGCCGCTGGGCGGCACGGAGTACCCCGGCGCCCTACGATCGCAACGTGTCGGTGCTTCCGTTGGTCTTCGCCAGCGGCTGGGCGAGCGGGATCAACGCCTACGCCGTCGTCCTGCTGCTCGGCCTCCTCGGCGCCGCCGGGGTGACCGACGAGGTGCCGGAGACCCTGCAGCAGCCCGAGGTGCTGATCGCGGCGGGCGCGCTGTTCATGGTCGAGGCCGTCGTGGACAAGGTCCCGTACCTCGACTCGATGTGGGACACGGTCTCCACCTTCATCCGCCCCGTCGTGGGCGGCTCCGTGGCCGCGCTGCTGGCGGAGCAGTCCGGGTCGATGGAGGAGCTGACCGCGGGCGCGGTCGGCGGCAGCACCGCCCTGGCCAGCCATATCGTCAAGGCCGGCACCCGGATGGCGATCAACGCCTCCCCCGAGCCGTTCAGCAACGTCGTCGCGAGCATCGCCGAGGACCTCGGCGTCGGCAGCGTGATCACGCTCGCCGTCTTCCATCCCGTCGCGGCCGCAATCATCGCCGGCGTGCTGCTGGTCCTGGGCCTGGTGCTGCTGTTCTTCCTCGCCCACCGCATCCGCCGCTTCCGCCGCCGCAGACGGGCCCGCAGAATCGAGCGCGAGCGGCAGCGGGCCGCGAGCGGACCGACGGGCGGCGAGTACGGCCCGTAGCGGCCGGCGGCGGACCCCGCCCCCGCGGCGACCAGCGGCGGGTACGGCCCGTGGCCCGGGTTAGGGTCCAGGCCATGGCAGAGATTGCGGTGATCGGCGCCGGCATGGGCGCCATGGCGGCGGCGGCGCGGCTGGCGACGGCCGGGCACCGGGTGACGGTGTACGAGCGGGGCGACACGCACGGCGGCGCCGTGCGGCGGCTCGCCCGCGACGGCTTCGGCTTCGACACCGGCCCCGGCCTGCTGCATCTGCCCGCCGTGTACCGCGATCTGTTCCTCAAGACCGGCAAGCGCCCGCTGGAGGAGTGCGTCCGTACGAGCGCCCTGGACCCGGCGCTGCGCCACGTCTTCCCCGACGGCACGTCCGTGACCCTGCCCGCCGCGCGGGGCGGCGTGATCACGGCCCTGGACGCCGCGCTGGGCCCGGCCGCCGGACGGGAGTGGGCGGAGCTGGTGAACCGCGGCCGGGAGGTCTGGGACGCGACCCGCCGCCCGCTGCTGGAGGAGCCGCTGGGCGACGCCGCCCGCGGGCTCGCCGAGGATCCGTATCCGCCGGTGGAGGCGCGCGGAGGGCTGCTGCGCCGCCGCCGGCCCATGCGGGCGCGGACGCTGCACCAGATCCGGCGCGAGCAGCTCGGCGACGAGCGGCTGGGCGCCATGCTCGCGGGTGAGGCCCTGGCGTACGGGTTCGACCCGGCGCGGGCGCCGGCCGCCGCCGTGGTGCTGCCCTATCTGCGGCAGACCTTCGGCAGCTGGTACGTCGAGGGAGGGCTGCGCGCGCTCGCCGACGCCCTGTACGAGCGGTGCCGTGAGCGCCGGGTGTCCTTCTCGTTCGGCGCCGAGGTGTCCGCCGTGCTTGCGGAGGGCGGCCGGGCCGCGGGGGTGGAGTTCGCCGACGGCAGTACGGCGGTCGCGGACCACGTGGTGGCCGGTGTCCCGCCGCGGACTCTGACGGCGCTCGGCGACGACGCGCCGGGTCCCGTGGACATGCCGGGACGGGTCGTCGTATGCCTGGCGCTGCGCGGCGCGCGCCCGGACGACGCCGTCCACCACACCGTCGTACACAGTCCCGACCCGGCGGCGGAGGCGTCCTGGGTGTTCGGCACGGGCGACGCCCCCGACGCCCCCTCGGTCACCGTCCTGCGCCCCGACGACCCCACGCAGCGGCCGGACGGCGCGCACGAGGCGGTGACGCTCACCGCCGTCGTACCGACGGGTGCGGACTGGGACAGGCAGCAGACGGCCGAGGCTTTCGCCGACCGTATGACGCGGGTGGCGGAGGCCGCGGTGCCGGGACTGAGGGAGCGCGTTCTGTGGCGCGAGGTCCGTACGCCCGCCGACACGGCCCGGGAGACGGGCACCGCTGCCGTGCCGGGCCCCGCGCTGGCGGGCGCGGGCGGCGCGTATCTGGCACGGGGGAACACGACGCCGCTGCCGGGCCTGTACGCCGTGGGCGGCTGGTCGCATCCGGGCGGCGGGCTGCCGCACGCCGGTATGTCCGGTGCGCTGGTCGCCGGCCTGATCGTCGAAGGGGCGGACTTCCGCGGCTCGCGGTGAGCTGCGGGGGGGGGCTGTCGTCGAGACCCGTCCGCCCGCCGTCAGTACCGGTACTGCTCCTCGTACCCCGGGTATCCGGGCTGCTGGGTCGGGTACTGCCCCGAGTCGTAGCCCTCGCTCTGCTGCGGGACCCAGGTGCCGTCCTGCGCGTAGCCGCCCTGCTGGCCGTAGGAGGGGTCGTAGCCGCCCTGCGCGGCGTAGCCCGGGTCGGTGTACTGCTGCTGCTGGTCGTAGCCGCCGGCGGTCGGGTAGGAGCCCGAGTCGTAGGTGGCGGCCGCGCCCGTGTCGTAGCCGCCGGTGCCGGAGTCGTAGTACGTCGGGGTGGCGGCGTACTGGGTGCCGGAGTACGGGTCGCTGTAGCCGGCGTAGGAGTCGTTCTGGGCGTATATCTGCCCGTTGTCCTGGCCCTGCTGGGCGTAGCCGCCCACCGTGCTGTAGCCGCCGGTGTCGTAGCCGGTGGTGGCGTAGCTCCCGGTGTCGTAGCCGTTGCCGTACCCGTCGTAGCCGGCGGCGGCACCGGCCGCCGCGGGGGCGGCCTGCGGTCCGCCGCCGAACGGGGAGAACGCGGCGGGGGCGGGCTCCTGCTGGGCGGGGACGTCCTCGTACGGCGTGCCGGCGCGCTTGGGCAGCGGCGCGGGCTCCTCGTAGCCGTCGTACTCCTCGGAGGGGCGGCGGCGTCCGCGCGGGCGGTCGTCCTCCTCGTCCTCCTCCGGGTGCGGGCCGAGCGCCCAGCCGTCGGAGAAGCCGCTGCGGTACGACATCGTCACCTTGATCTGGCCCCAGGCGAACAGCACCGCGCCCAGGCCGATGACGATCCGGCTGCCGAGCACGAACAGACCCGCCGCCACCAGCAGGAAGCCGGCGAGCGCCACGGCGCGCCAGCGCAGGCGCGCCTTGTACTGCATCAGCACTTCCCACAGCAGCCACAGAGTCACGGCCGCGAAGGCGATGTACAGGACAGTCCTCATGCCCTCGCCCATGTTCCGCCTGCCTTCCGCCGCATCATGCCGGCTGTCCGGACCGCTGCTGCAGCCCGAGGTTCTGATAGATCTCCAGCGTCGCCGTGGAGTGGTTGAGCGTAATGAAATGCAGACCGGGGATTCCCTCGGCCAGCAGCCGCGCGCTGAGCTCCGTTGCGTACTCGATGCCAAGGGAGCGTACCGCTGCTTTGTCGTCCCTGACCGCGAGAATGCGATCCGCGAGGTCCTGCGGGAATTCCTCGTTGCTCAGCTGTGCGAACTTCTCGATCTGGCCGACGTTCGTGACCGGCATGATCTCCGGGATGATCGGCGTCTCGCAGCCCGCCTTGGCGACGCGGTCCCGCAGGCGGAGGTAGTCCTCCGGGTGCCAGAACATCTGCGTGATCGCGTAATCGGCGCCCGCCCGGCACTTGTCGACGAAGTGCCGGATGTCCGAGTCCCAGTCCACCGAACGCGGGTGCATATTGGTGAATGCGGCCACACCGACGCAGAAATCGCCGGATTCCTTGATCAGACTGACCAGTTCGGCGGCGTACGTCACGCCCTGCGGATGCGCGATCCACTCGCCCATCGGGTCGCCGGGCGGGTCGCCGCGGACGGCGAACACGTTGCGGATGCCGGCGTCGGCGTACTGGCCGATGATGTTGCGCAGCTCGGCCACGGAGTGGTTCACGGCGGTGAGGTGCGCGACGGGGGTCAGCGTCGTGTCGGTGGCGATCCGCTCGGTGGCGCGGACGGTGCCCTCACGGGAGGAGCCTCCGGCGCCGTACGTCACGGAGACGAAGGTCGGTCCCACGGCCTCGATACGGCGCACGGCGTCCCAGAGGGTGCGCTCACCCTTCGGGGTCTTCGGCGCGTAGAACTCAAACGAATAAGACTGTTTTCCAGACGCAAGAAGCTCACGAACGGTGATCGCTCGATCGGTCCTGGTCGACGCAGTGCCGTGGGCCATACGAGGCAGGCTAACCGGCCGGTACGCGCAGGCCCAAGGGCTCGCCCCTTATGCCCGAATGTTCGGGGCGGACCGTGACACGGGATGCGTTTCGGTCACGCTCGGTGCGGTGCTGCGTTCAGTGCGTTCGGTCGCCGTCCGTCGCGGCGCGCAGGCGGGCCGCGAGGGCCGCGGCGGCGGCTCCGGGGTCGTCGGCGTCGGTGATCGCGCGGACGACGACGATCCTGCGGGCTCCGGCGTCCAGTACCTGGTCGAGGTTCCCGGCGTCGATGCCCCCGATGGCGAACCAGGGGCGGTCGGTCTCCAGGGCGGCGGCGTACCGGACCAGGTCCAGGCCCGGGGCGTGCCGGCCCGGCTTGGTGGGGGTGGGCCAGCAGGGCCCGGTGCAGAAGTAGTCCACGCCGGGGTCGTGGGCCGCCTGTGCGGCCTCGTCCGCCGAGTGCGTGGAGCGGCCGATCAGGGTGCGGCCGCCGATGATTGCGCGGGCCTTGGGGACGGGGAGGTCGCCCTGGCCGAGGTGCAGTACGTCTGCCTGCGCGGCGCTCGCTATATCGGCGCGGTCGTTCACGGCGAGCAGCTTCCCGTGCCTGCGGCAGGCGTCGGCGAACTCCTCGAGAAGCTCGAGCTCCTCCCTGGCCTCCAGGAACTTGTCCCTGAGCTGCACGATGTCGACACCCCCGGCGAGCGCGGCGTCCAGGAAGGCGGGGAGGTCGCCCTGCCGCTTCCGGGCGTCGGTGCAGAGGTAGAGCCTGGCGTCGTGAAGCGCTGCGCGGTACGGCATCGGGTCCCCCGGGGGTGGTCGGGTCGTGGCTGGGGGGATTCTGCCTCAGCCTCCGGCGGGGGGTGGGGGCGGGTAAGGCATGCAGCGGTCACCGGTCGGGGTGGGCGGGGTGGGCGGGGTGGGTGGGGTGGGTGGGGTGGGTGGACGGGGTGGGTGGGGTGGGTGTTCGTGGCCGGTTGTCGCGGCGGCTCGAAGCGATTCTGCGGCCCCAGGGGGCCTTGCCGGCCGGAGCGCGAGGGGACGGCGCCCTGCGCCGCCCAGCGAACGGCTCCGCTGGCGCTCCGCCGGATACGGAGCGGGGCGGCTCCGCTGACGCTCCGCCGGTACGAAGCGAGCGGCTCCGCTTGCGCTCCGCCGAGGTATACCTGCGATGCCCCGGTGGGGCTGCGCCGACTCCGCTTACGCTCCGCCGGCATCCCAGCGCAACCGGCACCGAATCCAGCCCGTCCGGCGTTTGAGGACGAGGCGCGCAGCGCCGACCGCGTCAGCCAGCGCTAACCGCAGCGCACCGCGGACCGCGCCGCACCCATGGACGCGCAGCGTCCGAGGTGCGGCGCGGCCGCAGGCCGCGAGGGGCTAGACGGCGAGCGCCTGCGCCCGACGCTTCACTTCCGTGCCGCGGTTTTCGCGCAGCGCCTGCGCGGGCGTGCCCGGCAGGGTCGGGTCCGGCGTGAACAGCCACTCGAGGGCTTCCTCGTCGCTGAAGCCGTCGTCCTTCAGGAGCGTGAGGGTGCCGGACAGCCCCTTCACGATCTTCTCCTCGCCGATGAAGTCGGCGGGCACCATGAGCACCCGGTTCTCACCGCGGCGCACCGCGATGAGCTGGCCCTCCTTCACAAGCTGGCGCACGCGCGTCACCTCCGTGCCCAGTCGCTCGGCGATGTCGGGCAGGGTCAGCCACGCGGGTACGAGTGCATCGGTCTTTGCGTCAATCTCGGTCACAGGACAAGCCTGCCATCTGCCGCCGACACCGGGAACGGGGCACGTCCATCAGAGGGGTTCTCAGGGCCGGGAGTGCCCCTCACCGCACCGCCGACTTCAGCGGCACCGCCGGATCCCCCGCCCGCAGCGGCGACAGCTCCGCCCCCTGCGTGATGAGCTTCCGCCCCTGTGCCAGGTCCCGCGGCCTGCCCACCGCCAGCAGCGCCACCAGCACGCCGTCGCGCAGCCAGCACACCGACCACGACGCCCCCGCGGGATCCCCCCGCCACACCAGCTCGTCGGCCACCCGGTGATAGCCGACGTACTGCACGAAGCGCCCGAACTGCTCCGACCAGAAGTACGGCACCGGGTCGTACGTCACCCGGGCCGGGTCCGCGCAGCTGTCGGCGATCAGGTTGGCGGCGACCGTCGCCGGCCCCTGCAGCGCGTTGTCCCAGTGGTGGATGAGCACCCGCTCCCCGTACCGGGTCGACGGGAAGGACGCGCAGTCCCCCACCGCGTACACGTCGGGGGCCGAGGTGCGCAGCCGCTCGTCCGCCCGTACGGATCCGTCCTGCGCCAGCTCCACGGCCGAGCCCGCCAGCCAGCGCGTCGCGGGGCGCGCCCCGATGCCGACGACCACCGCGTCCGCGGGGAGCACCCGGCCGTCGGCGAGCTCCACCGACCCCTGCGCGACGCGCGCCACCGCGACGCCGGTGAGCAGCCGGACGCCCGCGTCCTCGTACCAGGCGGCCATGGGCGCCGCGACCTCCGCCGGCAGCGCGCCCGCCAGGGGACGGTCCGCCGCCTCGACCACCGTGACCGAGCAGCCGGCCTCCCGGGCGGCCGTGGCGAACTCCGCGCCGATCCAGCCCGCACCGACCACGACGATCTCGTGCCGCGCGGCGAGCACCGGCTTGAGCCGCTCCGCGTCGTCCAGTGTCCGCAGCAGATGGACGCCGGGTACGCCCTCGCTGCCGGGCAGCGCGACGGGCTCGGCGCCGGTGGCGATGACGAGGGCGTCGTACGGCACCTCTCCCGCCTCCGTACGCACCGTCCGCCGGTCCGCGTCGAGGGCGAGCACGTCCTCGCCGAGACGGAGCTCGATCCCGAGCCCCTCGAAGTCCACGTCGAACGCGGAGTCCTCCGCCTTGCCGAGCAGCACCGCCTTCGACAGCGGCGGACGGTCGTACGGCTGGTGGGGTTCCGCGCCGATCAGCACGACGCTGCCCGCCCAGCCCTGTTCCCGCAGGGCGACCGCCGTCTGCACGCCGGCCATACCGGCTCCCACGATCACGGCCCGCCGGCCGCTGGTCCGCTCACTCACATGGTCACCATAGGTCAGCCCACCCCCGTGACGACCGCTTCCGCCCGCGCGATGAGTTTTCCCGCGGTCCCTGGTCTACCCCCGCGAGCACCCCGACACGGGGGCAACACCGGGGCCCGCGACGGGCCATGACCGAGGAGCACACCATGACGTACGACTACACCCTGACCCGAATCCTGACCGCCCCCGCCGAGCGGGTCTGGCAGGCATGGACCACGCCGGGCGACTACGAGCAGTGGGCGAACGCGGCCCCCGGTTCGGTCTCCCTCGACGTCCGTCCCGGCGGCAAGTGGCAGGCCACGATGGTCACGCCCGGCGGGTACTTCGCGCTCGGCGGCTCGTACATCGAGGTCGTCGAGCACGAGAAGCTGACCCTCTCGATGGACATCCCGGGTGCCGAGCCGACGGTCATGGGTCTGGCCCTCCGTCCGGTGGACGGCGGGTGCGAGATCGTGCTCAGCCAGGCGTGTGCGTCCGCCGAGGAGCGGGACATGGCGAAGGAGGGCAGCGGCATCCTGCTGGACGGCCTGACGGCGTTCCTGGCCCGTTGAGCGCCTCCGCCGGGACGTCCCCGCACCACCAGGCCCCCTGCCGCCCCTCCCCGCGGCAGGGGTCCACGCCTGCCCGGCCCCGCCGATGCGGCATTCAAGTGGCCGGGCGTTGCCGCTAGGCTGGCGGGCGTAGACCACTCGCGGGAGCCCGGACGGACCGGGCTGAGAGGGGGGCTGGCCGGCCCCCGACCGTACGAACCTGATCCGGGTCATGCCGGCGAAGGGAGGGGCTGTTCCGCCATGCGGCCAGTCGCTACGCACACACACAGCACCGTCCACGACGTCCTCGTCGTCGGGGGCGGCATCATCGGCCTCGTCACGGCCTGGCGCACCGCGCAGCGCGGGCTGGCGGTGGCCGTCGCCGACCCGGCGCCCGGCGGCGGCGCCGCGCAGGTGGCGGCGGGCATGCTCGCGCCCGTCACCGAGGCGCACTACGGCGAGCAGGAGCTGCTCGCCCTCAATCTGAGCTCCGCCCGCCGCTACGCGGACTTCGCGGCGGAGCTCGAGGAGGCGGCCGGAGCGGACATCGCGTACCGCACCTGCGGCACGCTCGCCGTCGCGCTGGACGCCGACGACCGCGCGCAGCTGCGGGAACTGCACGCCTTCCAGGAGCAGCTGGGCCTGTCGTCGCAGTGGCTGGCGGGCCGCGAGTGCCGCCGGCTGGAGCCGATGCTCGCGCCCGGTGTCCGCGGCGGGCTGCGGGTGGACGGCGACCACCAGACGGACCCCCGGCTGCTGGCGCGGGCGCTGGTGACCGCCTGCGAGCGCGCGGGCGTGGCCTTCCACCGCGCGCGGGCTCGGGAGCTGACGGTGAGCGGCGGACGGGCCGCGGGGGTCGTGCTGGAGGACGGCAGCGCGGTCGCCGCCGGGCAGACGGTGCTGGCCGCCGGCAGCCTCAGCGGCCGGCTGGCCGGCGTACCGGAGGAGCTGCTGCCCCCGGTACGGCCGGTGAAGGGGCAGGTGGTGCGGCTGCGGATCCCCGCCGCGTACGCGCCGTTCCTCTCCCGCACGATACGGGCGGTGGTGCGCGGCTCCGACGTGTACCTGGTGCCACGCGCGAGCGGCGAGCTGGTGATCGGCGCGACCAGCGAGGAGACGGGCTGGGACACCACGGTCACCGCGGGCGGCGTGTACGAGCTGCTGCGCGACGCCCACGAGCTGATCCCGGGCCTGACCGAGCTGCCGCTGGTGGAGACGGGCGCCGGGCTGCGTCCCGTCTCCCCCGACAACGCGCCGCTGCTCGGCGCGACCGCCCTCGACGGCCTGCACCTGGCGACCGGTCACGGCCGTAACGGCGTCCTTCTCACGCCGGTGACGGGCGACGCCATGGCCGAGGTGCTGACGACGGGCGAACTGCCGCCCGAGGCGCGTCCCTTCTCCGCCGGCCGGTTCGCCGGACGGACCTCCGCGAAGGAGCCGGCGAACGCATGAGCACGATCCGTGTGAACGGGGAGCCGCGCGAGCTCCCGGACGGCCTCACCCTCGACGCCCTCGTGGCCACCCTCACCACCGCCCCGACGGGCGTCGCCGCCGCGGTCAACGAGACGGTCGTCCCCCGCGGCCGCTGGGCCGCCACCCCTCTCGGGGACGGCGACCGGGTCGAGGTGCTGACCGCCGTGCAGGGAGGGTGACCGTGATGACGGACGATCCGCTGGTCATCGCCGGTACGGCCTTCTCCTCCCGGCTGATCATGGGCACGGGCGGCGCGCCCAGCCTCGACATCCTGGAGCGGGCGCTGCTCGCCTCCGGCACCGGGCTGACGACGGTCGCCATGCGCCGCCTCGATCCGGGCGTACAGGGCTCCGTGCTGTCCGTTCTGGCGAAGCACGGGATCAGGGTGCTGCCGAACACCGCGGGCTGCCACACGGCCGGCGAGGCGGTGCTCACGGCACGGCTGGCCCGCGAGGCCCTGGGCACGGACTGGGTGAAGCTGGAGGTGATCGCCGACGAGCGGACCCTGCTGCCCGATCCGGTGGAGCTGCTGGACGCGGCCGAGACGCTGGTCGACGACGGTTTCACCGTCCTGCCGTACACGAACGACGATCCCGTCCTGGCGCGGCGGCTGGAGGACGCCGGCTGCGCGGCGGTGATGCCGCTGGGCTCCCCCATCGGGTCGGGGCTCGGCATCCGCAACCCGCACAACTTCGAGCTGATCGTCGAGGCGGCCGGCGTACCGGTGATCCTCGACGCGGGCGCCGGTACGGCCTCCGACGCGGCGCAGGCGATGGAGCTGGGGTGTGCGGGGGTGATGCTGGCGTCGGCGGTGACCCGGGCGCAGGATCCGGAGCTGATGGCGGCGGCGATGCGGCACGGGGTGGCGGCCGGGCGGCTGGCGCGGCGCGCGGGGCGCATCCCGCGGCGGCGTTTCGCCCGGGCCAGCTCGCCCGAGGAGGGGCGCGCGGCGTTCGATCCGGAGCGGCCTGCGTTCGTGTGACGGAGAGCCCGCCCTTCGCCGGCCCGGGCCCCCCAACTCACCGCAGAGTGACGTGGGTCACCGTTTCGCTGCAGTACTGCTGCAGGGATCGCGCGGAATCGGGGCATCCGTCGCGTCCCTCGTAGAATCCCCTCGTGGACACGACCCTTCACGACCCCCTGGTCGGGCATACGCTCGACGGCCGCTACCGCGTCGACGCGCGGATCGCCGTCGGCGGCATGGCCACGGTCTACCGCGCCCTGGACCTGCGACTGGACCGGGTGGTGGCCCTGAAGGTGATGCTCCCGGCGCTCGCCGCGGAGCCCCAGTCGGTGGAGCGCTTCATCCGCGAGGCGAAAGCCGCGGCCGCGCTCTCGCACACGAACGTGGTCGGGGTCTACGACCAGGGCGTGGACGGACCGTACGTCTTCCTGGCGATGGAGTACGTCGCGGGCTGCACCCTGCGCGACGTACTGCGCGAGCGCGGGGCGCTGCAGCCGCGCGCCGCCCTGGACATCATGGAGCCGGTGCTCGCGGCGCTGGGCGCCGCGCACCGCAGCGGTCTGATCCACCGGGACGTGAAGCCGGAGAACGTGCTGATCGGCGACGACGGCCGGGTCAAGGTCGCCGACTTCGGCCTGGTCCGGGCCGCGAACACGCACACCACGAACGCCGGCGGCCAGATGCTGGGCACGGTCTCGTATCTGGCCCCGGAGCAGATCGAGCACGGCCTGACGAGCGCCCGCGTGGACGTGTACGCGTGCGGCGTGATGCTGTACGAGCTGCTGACCGGCTACAAGCCGCACCGCGGCGACTCCCCGGCCCAGGTGCTGTACCAGGCGCTACACAAGGACGTCGGCCTGCCCTCCGAGCTGGCCCCGGCGGTGGCGCCGGAGCTGGACGGACTGGTGCTGGCGGCCACGGCCCGCGATCCGCAGCGGCGGCCGGCCGACGCGGTGGAGCTGCTGCAGAAGACCCGCGCGGTGCGGGCGGCGCTCACCGACGTACAGCTGGACGCGATGCCGCCCACGGCCCTGCGCGAGGAGCGCAGCGGTTCCGAGGACCTCACCAGCGTGCTGCCGCGGCAGGACCCCGCGGCGCAGGCGGACCTGAACCGCACCAGCGTGCTGCCCGCGGGCCCGCCGCCGGGTCCGCCGCCGGCCCCGCCCGTCCCGCCGGGCCGCGGACAGCGGTCCCCCGGGGTGCCGCGGCGCGGGCTGATCGCGCTGCTGGCCGCGCTGATCGTGCTGGGTGTGGGGGCCGGGGTCTGGTACATCAACTCCGGTCAGTTCACCAAGGTCCCGGCGGTGCTCAACAAGACCGCGGGGCAGGCCACCGGCGCCCTGGAGAAGGAGGGCCTGCGGTTCCGGACCAAGGAGGCGTTCAGCGCCACCGTCGAGCGCGGCAAGGTCATCAGCAGCGACCCCGGGCAGGGCGAGCGGATCCGCGACCACGGCACGGTGACGCTGGTGATCTCCAAGGGCCCGGAGCGGGCGCGCGTACCGCAGCTGGAGGGGATGTCCCTCGAGCAGGCGAAGAAGGCTCTGCAGGAGGCCGGGCTGCGGGCCGGGAAGGTCACGGAGGAGTTCCACGACTCCTACCGGGCCGGTTCGGTCATCTCCTCGGGTATCGCCGCGGGTGAGGACGTCGCGGGCGGTACGGCCGTGCCGCTGGTCGTCAGCAAGGGGCAGCCGGTCGAGGTGCCGGACGTCGTCGGTGAGGACGAGGGCACCGCGATGCAGGAGCTGCGCGAGGCGGGCTTCGAGGTCGAGGTCGCCCCCGTACGGGAGTACTCCGCCGAGGACGCGGGCAAGGTCGCCACGACCGATCCCGCACCCGGTGCCGAGGCCGCCGAGGGCGACACGATCCGGCTGACGATCTCCAAGGGCCAGGACCTGGTCGAGGTCCCGGACGTGGTGGGCCTGAGCGCCGACGAGGCGGAGCAGAAGCTGCGCGACGCCGGCTTCGAGGTCAACCGCAACCAGGTCTTCTTCGGCGACAAGGTGTTCAGCCAGTCCGCGAAGGGCGGCGACGAGGCGCCCCGCGGTAGCGAGATCACCATCTGGATCAGGTGACGTGAGCCCGAGGAGACTGTCCCCCGCCCGGCTGCGCAACCCGGTCGGCAGCCATGTGCCCGTGGCCGGCGGGCTGGCGAAGAAGGGCCTGGCCAAGGCACGCGAGCTGGGCTGCGAGTCGGTGCAGGTCTTCGTCGCCAACGCGCGCGGCTGGGCCACGCCGGACGGTGATCCGCGCGAGGACGAGGCGTTCCGTACGGCCTGCGAGCAGGCGCGGATCCCGGCGTACGTGCACGCCCCCTACCTGATCAACTTCGGCTCGCACACGCCGGCCACCGCGACCGCCTCGGTGAACTCCATGCGGCACTCGCTGCGCCGCGCCCGCGAGATCGGCGCCCTAGGCGTCGTGGTGCACACCGGCTCGGCGACGGGCGGGCGGACGCGCCAGACGGCGCTCGCGCAGGTACGGGAGCTGGTCCTGCCGCTGCTGGACGAACTGGACCGCGACGACGATCCGCTGTTCCTGCTGGAGCCGACGGCCGGGCAGGGTTTCTCGCTGTGCTCGCTGGCCGAGGATCTGGGCCCGTATCTGGACGCCCTGGACCGCCATCCGCGGCTCGGCATCTGCCTCGACACCTGCCACGCCTTCGCCGCGGGGCACGATCTGGCGCCGGCGGGCGGGATGAAGGCGCTGCTGGACGAGCTGGTCGCGGTGGCCGGCGAGGGCCGGCTGCGGCTGATCCACGCCAACGACTCGAAGGCCGGAGCGGGCTCGCGGCTCGACCGGCACGAGAACATCGGCGTGGGCAGGATCGGGGCGGCGGCGTTCCAGGAGATCTTCAGCCATCCGGCGACCGAGGGCGTGCCGCTGATCATCGAGACGCCCGGCGGCAAGGACGAGAAGGGTCACGGGCGCGACATCCGGCGGCTGAAGCAGTTGCGGAGAATCTGATACGGAATACCCCGACGGGGTATATGGTTCTCGTCGTCGAGAGGACCCTCGATCAGGCGCTGGAGGAATCCCATGCAGCACGGGCATCCGGAACACGCACACCACGCCGCACCCGTGGTACCCGACGCGCACAGCGAGGCCCACGAGGGACACGGCGCCGCACACCAGGGACACGGCCCGGCGAGCTGGTCCATGGCCGTCAAGGCCACCCTGCACTGCCTCACCGGCTGCGCCATCGGCGAGGTGCTCGGCATGGCGATCGGCACCGCGCTGGCCTGGCACAACGCGCCCACCCTGGCGCTGTCGATCGTGCTGGCGTTCTTCTTCGGCTACTCGCTCACCTTCTGGGCCGTCACCCGCGCCGGGCTGAGCCTGAGGGCCGCGGTCGGGGTGGCCCTGGCCGCCGACACGGTGTCCATCGCGGTGATGGAGCTGGTCGACAACGCCTCCCTGCTGGTGATCCCGGGCGCGATGGACGCGCAGCTGTCGGACGCCCTGTTCTGGTGGGCCCTGGCGCTGGCCTTCGCCGTGGCGTTCGTCGTCACGACCCCGGTGAACAAGTGGATGATCGGCCGGGGCAGGGGGCACGCGGTGGTGCACCAGTACCACTGACGGGCGCGGGGCTCAGAGCTCCGGACCCTCGCCCGGCTCCTCCTGGTAGGAGTAGCGCTGCTCGCGCCACGGGTCGCCGATGTTGTGGTAGCCGCGCTCCTCCCAGAAGCCGCGGCGGTCGGCCGTCATGTACTCCACGCCCCGCACCCACTTCGGGCCCTTCCAGGCGTACAGCCGCGGCACGATGAGCCGTACGGGGAAGCCGTGCTCGGCCGTGAGGAGCTCGCCGTCCTTGTGCGTGGCGAAGACGGTGTCGTCGGCGAGGAAGTCGTCCAGGCGCAGATTCGAGCTGAACCCGTACTCGGCCCACACCATCACATGGGTGACGTCGTCCGCCGGCGGCGCCAGTTCGACGACCGTACGGGCCAGTACGCCGCCCCATTCGGCGCCCAGCATGCTGAACTTCGTCACGCAGTGCAGATCGGCGACCACCGTCTCGTACGGGAGGGCCGAGAACTCCTCGTGGTTCCAGCAGTGCTTGCCGCCGTCGGCGGTGGCGCCGAAGACCCGGAACTCCCAGCGGTCGGGCTTGAACCTGGGCACGGGGCCGTAGTGGGTGACCGGCCAGCCCTTCTGCAGCCGCTGGCCTGGAGGAAGCGCCCCTGCGCGGCTTTCGAGCTGACCCATGACTCCATGGTGTCAGACGGATGCGGGTGGTCAGGACCTGGGGCGGTCCGTCCGGGGACACATACGGGCAACTCATAGTAAGCATGCACTTACTGGATCGGATCGCTCGGTGGTGCAAGGATGCGCAGCGCATCGGTGCCGGAGACGGCAACTCCTCACGCAGGGAAGGATCAAGCGCCATGCAGGGCGACCCCGAGGTCATCGAGTTCCTGAACGAGCAGCTGACGGCGGAGCTCACCGCCATCAACCAGTACTTCCTGCACGCGAAGATGCAGGAGAACTTCGGGTGGGTGAAGCTCGCCAAGTACACGCGGGCCGAGTCGTTCGACGAGATGAAGCACGCGGAGGTGCTCACCGACCGGATCCTGTTCCTGGACGGGCTGCCGAACTACCAGCGGCTCTTCCACGTCCGGGTGGGTCAGACGCTGACGGAGATGTTCCAGGCCGACCGGCAGGTCGAGGTCGAGGCGATCGACCGGCTGAAGCGGGGCGTCGACGTGATGCGCGCGAAGGGCGACATCACCTCGGCGAACATCTTCGAGTCGATCCTCGAGGACGAGGAGCACCACATCGACTATCTGGACACGCAGCTGGAGCTGATCGAGAAGCTGGGCGAGCCGCTGTACATCGCGCAGCTGATCGAGCAGCCGGAGTCCTGACGGGGCGGGGCCTACGCGGCTTCCGCGAGGGCGGCGGCCGGCTGCGGCTCCAGCGCCTCGGGGTCCTTCGCCGCGATGAGGTCGCCGCGCGGGCAGCCCGCGCCCCGGCCCAGCAGGGCCTGTATGCGGCGTACGCACGAGCCGCAGTCCGTGCCGGCCTTGGAGGCGGAGGCGATGGCCCGGGGCGTGCAGCGCCCCTCGGAGGCGTGCTCGCGCACCTGCTCTTCGGTGATGCCGAAGCACGAGCACACGTACATACGGGAAAACCCCCGGGCCGGAAGGAAAGGTAATGCTTACCTTACCCGCCCAGGGGTCGTCCCAAAAGCGTGAGCCCGGTCTCAGTGGGCCCGCACGCCCTCACTGGTCCCGGTACATCTCCGCGACCAGGAACGCGAGGTCCAGCGACTGCGAGCGGTTGAGGCGGGGGTCACACGCCGTCTCGTAGCGCTGGTGCAGATCGTCGACGAAGATCTCGTCGCCGCCGCCCACGCACTCGGTGACGTCGTCACCGGTGAGCTCGACGTGGATGCCGCCCGGGTGCGTGCCGAGCTCCTTGTGGACCTCGAAGAAGCCCTTGACCTCGTCCAGCACGTCGTCGAAGCGGCGCGTCTTGTGGCCGGAGGCCGCCTCGAAGGTGTTGCCGTGCATCGGGTCGCAGACCCAGGCGACCTGGGCGCCCTGCGCGGTGACCTTCTCGATCAGGGTGGGGAGCCGGTCGCGGACCTTGTCCGCGCCCATCCGGGTGATGAACGTCAGCCGGCCGGGGATCCGGTCCGGGTCCAGCCGGTCGATCAGCGTCAGCGCCTCCTCCGCGGTGGAGGTGGGGCCGAGCTTCACGCCGAGCGGGTTGCGGATCCGGGAGGCGAACTCGATGTGGGCGTGGTCGAGCTGGCGGGTGCGCTCGCCGATCCAGATCATGTGGCCGGAGACGTCGTACAGCTCGCCCGTACGGGAGTCCACGCGGGTCATCGCCGACTCGTAGTCGAGGATGAGCCCCTCGTGCGACGAGAAGAACTCGACGGTCCTGAACTCCTCCGGGTCCACCCCGCAGGCGTTCATGAAGTTCATCGCGCGGTCGATCTCGCGGGCCAGGGCCTCGTAGCGCTGGCCGGAGGGGGACGACTTCACGAAGTCCTGGTTCCAGGCGTGGACCTGGCGCAGGTCGGCGTAGCCGCCGGTGGTGAAGGCGCGCACCAGGTTCAGCGTGGACGCGGAGGCGTGGTACATCCGCGCGAGGCGCCTGGGGTCCGGGTTGCGGGACTCGGGGGTGAAGTCGAAGCCGTTGACGGAGTCGCCGCGGTACACCGGGAGGGTGACGCCGTCGCGGGTCTCGGTGGGCTTGGAGCGCGGCTTGGAGTACTGCCCGGCGATCCGCCCGACCTTCACGACCGGCACCGAGCCGGCGTACGTCAGGACGGCGCTCATCTGCAGCATCGTCTTGAGCTTGTTGCGGATGTGCTCCGCGGACACGGCGTCGAACGCCTCCGCGCAGTCGCCGCCCTGCAGCAGGAACGCCTCACCGCGGGCCACGGAGGCCATCCGGTCGCGCAGCTGGTCGCACTCGCCGGCGAAGACGAGAGGCGGATAGGACTCGAGCTCGGCGATCACGTCACGCAGGGCCTGGGCGTCGGGCCACTCGGGCTGCTGCGCGGCGGGCAGGTCACGCCAGGACTGCGCGCTGGCGGCGTCGTCGGAGGTCGTCTCGAGCTGAGCATTGGCATTCACCTGCCCAAGGGTACGGGCTCGCCCGGTTCGCACCGGTAGCCGACCAGTCCGTGAGACAGGCGTCACGGCATGTGGATACGGTGCACATGACATGGACTCGTACGGTCTCAAGCCCACAGGCTGCGTGGCCGCCTGCCTCGGCGTCCTGCTGGCGCTGGCGGTGGCCGGCATGTTCGCCGTACTCGGGCTCGGACTGTCGGTACAGCCCCGGCCCGAGGAGTGCGCCCGGATCTTCCGGCCACCGCCGCCGGACGCGCGGGACGTCCAGTGCGCGCAGGCGAGCGGCTTCGTCATGCGGGGCGAGATGTGGATGCGCTTCACCCTCCCCGCCGACCGGGTGGCGCCCTGGTGGGGAGAGCGCACGGCCGAGTACCCGGACAGTCCGGCGTACCGGCTCGTGCCCGGGCTCGGTGGGCTCGCGGACGAGCGCGGGCCGTACGAGGACTGGCGACTGGACCTGATCAGGGCGCCGCTGACCGCGCAGGTGCCCGACGAGGAGAGCGCGTCCGTCGTCGTCGACCCCGGCTCCGGCACGGTCTACGTCTACGGCACCTGGGACTGACGTACCGCCCCCGCCGCCGCGGATGCGCTACGCTTCCCCGCATGTTCGCGCACTCGACCCAGTCCTGGTGGTGGCCCCGTTCCACGGCGGCCCTCCAGACGTGCGCGTGACGACGTAACCACGACGACGCACAGGCCGCCCGAGGGGCGGCCTTCGGCGTTTCCGGCGGTCGTTCCCTCCTCCCACGTACGGAAGGAACGCCCCCGATGTCCCCACAGTCCGCCGAGGACCTGGTCGGCAAGCTGCTCTCACCCGACACCGCGCCCTTCGCCCTGCTCCACAGACGCACCCCCGGCCGTCCCGAGGGCGTCGTGGAGGTGCTCACCGGGCCCGTGATCGAGGTGGCGACGCTCGCCGACGTCCCCCTCGTCTACGGCGTCCGCGGCGAGGCCGTGAGCGACGCCCTGGTCATGATCCCGTTCCGGCAGATCCGCGAGCGCGGCTTCGAGGCCCGCGACGACGGCACGCCGCTCGCCGTGCTGCGGCCCGAGGAGGCGTACGAGCTCCCGCTGGAGGAGCTCCTCGAGGCGCTGCCCGCGCACGGGGTGCGGGTGGACGGCGGGGCCTTCGACGTCTCCGACGCGCAGTACGAGGAGATCGTGCGCCGCGTGTACGAGGACGAGATCGGCACCGGCGAGGGCGCGAACTTCGTCATCCGGCGGACCTTCCACGGCCGGATCGACGGCTACGGCGCGGCCGACGCCCTCGCCCTCTTCCGGCGGCTGCTCACCGGCGAGCAGGGCGCCTACTGGACCTTCGTCGTCCACCGCCCGGGCGAGCGGACGCTGGTCGGGGCGAGCCCCGAGGTGCATGTGCGGATGTCCGGCGGCACCGCGGTGATGAACCCGATCAGCGGGACGTACCGCTACCCCGAGGGCGGCGCGGACCGGGCCGGGCTGCTGGCGTTCCTGCACGACCGCAAGGAGATCGAGGAGCTCTCCATGGTCGTGGACGAGGAGCTGAAGATGATGTGCACCGTCGGCGACCGGGGCGGCGTCGTCGTCGGCCCCCGACTGAAGGAGATGGCGCACCTCGCGCACACCGAGTACGAGCTGCGCGGCCGCACCTCGCTGGACGCGCGCGAGGTGCTGAAGGAGACGATGTTCGCGGCGACGGTCACCGGTTCGCCGGTGGAGAACGCCTGCCGGGTCATCGCCCGGTACGAGGAGGAGGGCCGCGGCTACTACGCGGGCGCGCTCGCCCTCGTCGGCCGGGACGCCTCGGGTGCGCAGACCCTCGACTCGCCGATCCTGCTGCGTACGGCGGACATCTCCGCGGACGGCGGGCTGAAGGTGCCGGTCGGCGCCACCCTGGTGCGCGGCTCGGACCCGGCCGGCGAGGTCGCCGAGACGCACGCCAAGGCGGCGGGCGTGCTGGCGGCGCTCGGGGTGCGGCCGGCGGCCGGCGGAGCGGACCGCGACCGGCCCCGCCTCGCCGACGACCCCGAGGTGCAGGCGGCGCTCGCGGCGCGGCGGAGGAACCTGGCGCCGTTCTGGCTGCGGATGCAGGACCTGCCGCCCGCGTCCGCCGGGCAGCCGGTGCTGATCGTGGACGCGGAGGACACCTTCACCGCGATGCTGGCGCACCTGCTGCGGGCGGCCGGGCACACGGTCACGGTGGTCCGGTACGACGTACCGGGGCTGCGTGAGGCGGCGCTCGGCCACCAGGGTCCGGTGGTGCTGGGCCCCGGACCCGGCGATCCGAACGACGCCTTCGACCCCAAGATGCGCTTCCTGCGCGAGCTGGCGGCCGGGCTGGTGAAGAACCACCGGCACGGGCTGCTGGGCGTGTGCCTCGGCCACGAGCTGCTGGCCGCGGAGCTGGGGCTGGACATCGTGCGCAAGGACGTGCCGTTCCAGGGCGCGCAGGAGCACATCGACTTCTTCGGGCGCGCGGAGACGGTCGGCTTCTACAACACGTTCACCGCGCGCTGCGACGAGGCGACGGCGCGGGAGCTGGCGCTGCACCGGGTGGAGCTGAGCCGGGACCCGGCCACGGGCGACGTGCACGCGCTGCGCGGGCCGGGGTTCGCGGGCGTCCAGTTCCACCCGGAGTCGGTGCTGACGCTGGACGGGGCGACGGTGGTGCGGGAGCTGCTGGCCGGGGTGCTGGTGGGCTGAACGGCCGTACGACAGGAGGGTGCCGGACAGGCGGCACCCTCCTGTGAGCCGGTCGCGGGGTCAGCCGAAGAAGACCTCGACCTCCGCGTACTCCTCCGGGCTGACGGTCTTCAGCTTCGCCGTCGCCTCCGCCAGCGGCACCCGCACGATGTCCGTGCCGCGCAGGGCGACCATCTTGCCCCAGTCCTCGTCCTGCACCGCCTCGATGGCGTGCAGGCCGAAGCGGGAGGCCAGCCAGCGGTCGAAGGCCGACGGCGTGCCGCCGCGCTGGACATGGCCGAGGACGGTGGTACGGGCCTCCTTACCCGTACGGCGTTCGATCTCCTTCGCCAGCCACTCGCCGACGCCGGACAGCCGGACATGGCCGAACGCGTCCAGGGACTCGTCCTTCAGCACCATGTCGCCGTCCTTGGGCATCGCGCCCTCGGCGACGACGACGATCGGCGCGTAGCGGACCTTGAAGCGGGACTCGACCCAGGCGCAGACCTTGGCGACGTCGAAGCGCTGCTCGGGGATGAGGATGACGTTGGCGCCGCCCGCGAGGCCCGAGTGCAGGGCGATCCAGCCGGCGTGCCGGCCCATCACCTCGACGACCAGGACCCGCATATGCGACTCGGCGGTGGTGTGCAGCCGGTCGATCGCCTCGGTCGCGATGTTGACCGCGGTGTCGAAGCCGAAGGTGTAGTCGGTGGCGGAGAGGTCGTTGTCGATGGTCTTCGGCACGCCGACGCACCTGATGCCGTACTCGTCCGCGAGCCGGGCGGCGACGCCGAGGGTGTCCTCGCCGCCGATCGCGATCAGCGCGTCCACCTCGTACTTGACGAGGTTCTCCTTGATCTGCCGGATCCCGCCCTCCACCTTCAGCGGGTTGGTGCGCGAGGAGCCGAGGATGGTGCCGCCGCGCGGCAGGATGCCGCGGACCGCGGGGATGTCGAGGGGGATGGTGTCGCCCTCCATGGGACCGCGCCAGCCGTCCCGGAAGCCGATGAAGTCGTATCCGTACTGCTGCACACCCTTGCGGACGACGGCGCGGATGACCGCGTTGAGCCCGGGGCAGTCACCGCCACCGGTCAGTACTCCTACCCGCATCACGTGTTCCCTTCTGACGGATCGATCCGTTGGCGCCCACGCTAACGGTGATCCACGTCACACGGGATGGGGTGGCGCGGTCTTCCCTTGGGATGACGGGGAGTTGGCCGGTCACGTCCACCCGAAGGAGCGAATGGGGGTGTCCGGGTGTCCGGTTGGGGCCGGCGGTCAGTCCTCGTCGTCGAGTCCGCGCTCTATGGCGTAGCGGACCAGCTCGACCCTGTTGTGCAGCTGGAGTTTGCCGAGGGTGTTCTGGACGTGGTTCTGCACGGTGCGGTGGGAGATCACCAGCCGCTCGGCGATCTGCTTGTACGACAGCCCCTTGGCGACCAGCCGCAGCACCTCCGTCTCACGCTCGGTGAGCTGCGGTACGGCCGGATCGTCGGGGGTGGCGGGCGGCGGCTCGGTGGCGAGCCTGCGGTACTCCCCCAGCACGAGGCCGGCCAGGCCCGGCGTGAAGACGGCGTCGCCGTGCGCGGTGCGGCGGACGGCGTCGACGAGGTCCGCGGTGCTGGCGGACTTCACGAGATAGCCGGTGGCACCGGACTTCACGGCCTCGAGTACGTCGGCGTGCTCGCCGCTGGCGCTGAGCACGAGGACGCGGGTCTCGGGCCGCTCCGCGAGCACGTCCTTGCAGACCTGTACGCCGGGCAGCCCCGGCAGGTTGAGGTCCAGTACGAGGACGTCGGGCGCGGCCGCCTTGGCCCGCCGTACGGCCTGCGGGCCGTCCCCGGCGGTGGCGACGATGTCGAACCCGGCCTCGCCGAGGTCCCGCGCGACGGCGTCCCGCCACATGGGGTGATCGTCCACGACCATCACCTTGATGCCGTCCGGTTCCGCACTCACGTCGGTCTCCCCCTTACGTCGTCGCAGGCAGAGGCTACCGCGCAGGCGGGGGAACGGGGATGCGGGGCCGGGCCCGGGGCCGCGTCAGCCCAGTTGGTCCCGCAGGACCGCCGCGTGGCTGTGCTCCACGTCCTTGCTCGCGGTCAGGAGCGTGACCCGGCCGGCCCCGGCCCGTACGCGCAGGGCGTCCAGCGCCTCGGCGGCCTCCGGGGCGGTCAGCTCGGCGTCGTAACGGCGGCGGAACTCCTCGAAGTCGCCCCCGTCGCCGTGGTACCAGCGGCGCAGGTCGTCCGACGGTGTGAGCGCCTTCGGCCAGTCGTCGAGCCGGGCCGCCTCCTTCGGGACGCCCCGCGGCCAGAGGCGGTCCACGAGCACGCGGGCACCGTCGTCGGGCGACGGTGCTTCGTAGATACGGCGGATACGGACGTCCATCGGCGGCCTCCCTGGGCTACAGCAGCGATCTCAGCCTCTCCGCCAGCAGGTCCCAGCGCCACTTCTCCTCCACCCACTCCCGTCCCCGCGCGCCCATCCGCGCGCGCAGCGCGGGGTCGAGGAGGAGCTCGGCGATCCGCTCCGCGGCCGCCGTCGGCGAGCCGCCGGGGACGACGTACCCCGTCTCGCCCTCCAGGACCGCGTCCGGCGCGCCGCCGGAGTCCCCGGCCACGACAGGCAGGCCGGTCGCGGACGCCTCCAGGTAGACGATGCCGAGGCCCTCCACGTCGAGACCGCCGCGCCGGGTGCGGCAGGGCATGGCGAAGACGTCGCCCGCGCCGAAGTGGGCGGGCAGCTCCTCCCAGGCGACGGAGCCGGTGAAGCGGACGGAGGACGCTACGCCGGTGGTGGCCGCGAGCTTCTCCAGGTCGGCCTGGTACGGGCCCCCGCCGACGATGAGCAGCACCGCGTCCGGGACGGCGCGCAGCACCCGCGGCCAGCCCTGGATCAGGGTGTCCTGCCCCTTGCGGGGGACGAGCCGCGAGACGCACACGACGACCGGCCGGTCGGTGAGCCCCAGGCGCTCGCGGACGGCCGCGCCGCCGGACCCGGGGTGGAAGGTCTTCTCGTCGACGCCGGGGGGCAGCTGGACCATCCGGGAGGCGGCGGCCGGGGTCAGCGGGCGCGCGATGCGCGAGCGGGTGTACTCGCCGAGGTAGGTGAGGGTGTCCGTGCCCTCACCGATCCGCCGGAGCAGGGAACGGGCGACCGGCATCTGGGCCCAGCCCGCCTCGTGGCCGTGCGTCGTCGCCACGATCCGCCGCGCGCCCGCCCGGCGCAGCGCCGGCGCCATCAGGCCCAGCGGGGCCGCGGCCCCGAACCACACCGACTCGCAGCCGTGCTCCGTCAGCAGCTCCACCGCGCGCCGGGTGACCCGGGGCGTCGGCAGCAGCATCGTCGTAGGGTCGCGGACCACCGGATACGGCTGCTCCGCGTCGAACGCCGCGGTGGCGGACCGGCCCTCGGCGGTCCGGTTCCAGGTCGAGGCGTACACGACGACCTGCCGGGGGTCCAGGCGCAGGGCCATGCTGTGCAGGAACGCCTGGATGCCGCCGGGGCGGGGCGGGAAGTCGTTGGTGACGATCAGGGTCTTGTGCATCGGAGCCGACAGTACAACGGGGCCCGGGCGGGCGACGGTGCCGGAGGGCGTCGTCCCCCGGCCGCCCTGCCGGCGGGCGTCGTCCCCCGGCCGACCCCTCAGACCACCGCCCCGCCTCCCGGCAGATCGTCGTCGTCCTCCCCGCCTGGCCGCATCCGGGCGATGAGCGTCGCGAAGCCGCCGAAGAAGCCGCCGATGCCGAGCAGGGCCCAGAACCAGGTGATCGGCTCGCCCAGCAGCACCAGCACGATCAGCAGCAGCGGCCCGCCCAGCACCGCGATCCACGCGAACTTGGCGGTCGTGTCCGCCTCCGGCAGCTCCGGGTCGGGCTGGACGAAGTGACCCTCGTCCGACTCGTCGAAGTCGTCGTCGGAGGACTCCGCCGCGCCCCAGTCACGCGGGCCGCTGCCGGCCGGGAGCACCGTGATGCTGCGCACGTGGTCCGGGGTGTCCGCGGGGGACGCCCCGCCGGGCGGCTCGTGCGGGGGCTCCTTGGCCTCCTCGCCGAAGGACGCCACGATCTGCGCCCACGCGGCCTCCTCGTCCAGCGGCTCCGGTACGCCGTCGGCCGGGGTCCGGCCCTCCGCCGCGGGAGTCCGGCCCTCCGCCGCGGGGGCGTCGTCGGGCGCCGGCTCCTGGGCCCGGGTCTCCTCGGGGTCCCCGGCTGGGTTACGCTCCGCCACTTGCCGCCTCTTCCTCTCCGGCCTCCACGGCGTCCACCAGGACCTCGTCCTTCTTCTCCGCGGGCGCCCCGTGCCCGCTCAGCCGGGTGACGAACGCGTAGCTGTCCTCGAAGATCCGCTCGGCGTCGTGGTCCAGCGTCGCCACGTGGTAGCTGCGCTCGAGGACCGTCTCGGTGACGTCCGTGGACGACACCCGGCTCAGCACCCGGGTGGAGTCCACCGGCGCCACCACGTGGTCGACCCGGCTGTGCAGGACCAGCAGCGGCTGCGTGACCTGCGGCAGCTGACCGTCGACGACCCGCAGCAGCTGCTGGAAGGAGTGCGCGGCGTGCAGCGGGACCCGGTTGTAGCCGAGCTCGTGCGAGCCCTCCTTGGCGATGTCGTCGGCGACGCCGGGCGTGGTGCGCACCAGGTGGCGGACGGCGGGCAGGAACTTCGGCGCCAGGCCGTGCAGCTTGTTCGCGGGGTTCACCACGACCACGCCGGAGACCGCGTCGCCGTGCTCCGCGGCCAGCCGCAGCGCGAGCGTGCCGCCCATCGACAGACCGAAGACGAACACCTGCTCGCACGTGTCGAGCAGCGACCGCAGCTCGCGGTCCACCGTGGCGTACCAGTCACGCCAGGTGGTGAGCTGCATGTCCTGCCAGCGCGTGCCGTGGCCCGGCAGCAGGGGCAGGGAGACGGTCAGTCCGCGTGCGGCGAGGTACTCCGCCCAGGGCCGCAGACTCTGCGGACTGCCCGTGAAGCCATGGCACAGCAGGACGCCGACCGGATCGCCTGTTCGGCGGAACGGCTCGGCTCCGGGGAGGACCGGCACCGGAGTCTCCGTCTCACTAGATCTTCAACCAGGGGGTGACGCATTCGGATCGGATACCCCACAGTACCGCCGGAGGGGACGGTCCCGGCCGGGCAGGTTAAGGTCTCCTCGTCAGGCCAGGGAGGTAATGAGGTTGTTCTACGGCGCGATGAAGATGACCATCGGCAACTCGCTCAAGGTTGCCTTCCGCCCGTGGGTCGAGGGTATGGAGAACATCCCCGCGTCCGGGCCGGCGATCCTGGCCAGCAATCACCTGTCCTTCTCGGACTCCTTCTTCCTGCCCTCGGTGCTCGACCGCAAGGTGACGTTCATCGCCAAGGCCGAGTACTTCACCACGCCCGGCGTGAAGGGCAAGCTCACCGCCGCCTTCTTCAAGGGCGTCGGCCAGGTCCCCGTGGACCGCTCGGGTGCCCGCGGCGCCGGCGAGGCGGCGATCAAGGCCGGCCTGGAGGTGCTGGCGCGCGGCGAGCTCTTCGGCATCTACCCCGAGGGCACCCGCTCGCCCGACGGCCGCCTGTACCGCGGCAAGCCCGGCGGGCTGGCCCGCGTGGCCCTCGGCTCCGGGGCGCCCGTGATCCCGGTCGCGATGATCGACACGGAGAAGATCCAGCCCCCGGGCCAGGTCGTACCGAAGCTCATGCGGCCCGGCATCCGGATCGGCAAGCCGCTGGACTTCAGCCGCTACCAGGGCATGGAGGGCGACCGCTTCGTACTGCGGTCGATCACCGACGAGGTGATGTACGAGATCATGAAGCTCTCCGGCCAGGAGTACGTCGACATCTACGCCACCGCCGCCAAGCGCCAGATCGCGGAGGCGGCGAAGCTGGAGAAGGCGGAGCGGGAGAAGGCGGAGAAGGAAGCGAAGGACGCGAAGGACGCGAAAGACGCAGCGTAGCCGGCGACCGCGTCCGGCAGGGGGTGGGGGGCATGGCCAGGGGGCCCGTGCGGATGTCCGTGGAGCAGCCGCTGTGGACGGCGCTCACGTGGTTCCGGGTGCTGACGCTCGTGTACGCGCTGACCGGATGGTCGATGCGGCAGGACGAGGTGCTGCGCCCGGGGCTCGGCTGGGCGTTCATGGGGGTGCTCACCGTGTGGACCGCCGCCACGTTCCGGCGGGTGTCCTCGGCCGAGCGCTGCACGTTCCGCTTCCTCTTCGCCGACATCTCCGTCGCGCTCACCGGCATCCTGCTGACGATGGCCGTCGAGACCGACGAGCGCATCCTCGCCGGTGAGGCGACGCTGCCGTCGATCTGGACGGCCGGCGCGGTGCTCGGCTTCGCGATCAAGGGCGGCTGGCGCTGGGGCGCCGGGGCGGCCACGGCGATCGGGATCTCCAACATCGTCGAGCGGGGCTCGATCGTCCAGGGCAACATCCACAACATCGTGCTGCTGATGGTCGCGTCCACGGCCATCGGCTACATCGTCGAGGTCGCCCGCGTCTCCGAGCGCACGCTCGCCCGGGCCCTGCAGATCGAGGCCGCGACCCGGGAGCGGGAGCGGCTCGCGCGCGACATCCACGACAGCGTGCTGCAGGTGCTGAGCATGGTGCAGCGGCGCGGGGCGGCCATCGGGGGCGAGGCGGCGGAGCTGGGCGCGCTCGCCGGGGAGCAGGAGGTCGCGCTGCGCACGCTGGTCGCGGGCGGGCCGAGCGGTCCGCCCGGCGCGGACGACGAAGCGACCGCCCGGGCGGGTCGGCGCGCGCGCCTGCTGCGGCCCCGTACCCCGGCGCCCGCCCCGGATCCTGAGCCGTCGGGCCCGGTGGATCTGCGTCCCCTGCTGGCCGGATACGCCGGCACGCGCGTCTCGTACGCCGAGCCGGGGACGCCGGTGCTGCTGCCGGCGCCGGCGGCCCGCGAACTCGCCGCGGCGGTGGGGGCCGCGCTGGACAACGTCGCCAGGCACGCGGGCGGGGACGCCCGGGCGTGGATCCTGCTGGAGGACGAACCCGACGCGGTGCTGGTCACGGTCCGCGACGACGGCCCCGGTATCCCGGCGGGCCGCCTCGCGGCGGCGGAGGGCGAAGGGCGCCTGGGCGTCGCCCAGTCGATCCGCGGGCGCATGCGCGACATCGGCGGCACGGCCGACTTCGTCTCGGTCCCGGGCCAGGGCACGGAGGTTGAGCTGAGGGCCCCGCGCTGAGGGGCGCGGGCGGTCGGACTCGCGTACGCCGCCGCCTGATTCGCGTACGCCCCCGCCTACTTCGCGTACAGCGCGTCGATCTCCGTCGCGAACTCCTTCGCCACCACGGCCCGCTTCAGCTTCAGCGACGGCGTCAGATGTCCGGACTCCTCGCTGAACTGCGCGTCCAGGATCCGGAACTTCCGCACCGACTCCGCCTTCGACACCGCCGCGTTGCCGTCGTCGACGGCCTGCTGCACGGCGGCGACGAGGTCCGGATCGTCCCGCAGGGACGCCGCCGTCGACCCGGCCGGCTTGCCGTGGTCCACCGCCCAGCGGGCCAGGAACTCCTCGTCGATGGTCACGAGCGCGGCCACGAACGGGCGGCCGTCGCCGACCACCATGCACTCGGCGACCAGCGCGTGCGCGCGGATCCGGTCCTCGATCACCGCGGGGGCGACGTTCTTGCCGCCGGCGGTGACGATGATCTCCTTCTTCCGGCCGGTGATCGTGAGGTAGCCGTCCTCGTCCAGGGCCCCCAGATCACCGGTGTGGAACCAACCGTGGGCCATCGCCTCCGTTGTGGCGGCCTCGTTGTTCCAGTAGCCGGCGAAGAGGTGCTCACCGTGCAGCAGCACCTCGCCGTCGTCCGCGACCCGGATCGTCGCGCCCGGCAGCGGCTGGCCGACCGTGCCGATCTTCTGCCGCTCCAGCGGGTTGAGGGCCGTCGCCGCACAGGACTCGGTGAGCCCGTAGCCCTCCAGGACCGTGAAACCGATGCCCCGGTAGAAGTGGCCGAGCCGCTCCCCCAGCGGCGCGCCGCCGCTGATCGCGTGCGTGGCCCGGCCGCCGAGGACGGCGCGCAGCTTGCCGTACACGAGCCTGTCGAAGAGGCGGTGCCGCAGCCGCAGGCCCAGCGACGGCCCGCCGGGGGTGTCGAGGGCGCGGCTGTAGGCGATGGCGACGTCCGCCGCGCGGTCGAAGATCCGGCCCTTGCCGTCCGACTGGGCCTTGGCGCGCGCCGAGTTGTAGACCTTCTCGAAGACGCGCGGCACGCCGAGCAGCAGCGTCGGCTTCAGGGAGGCCAGGTCGTCGGTGAGGTTCTTCACGTCGGGGGTGTGGGCCAGCTTGATGGGGGCGAGCACCGTCGCGACCTCCACCAGCCGTCCGAAGACGTGCGCGAGGGGGAGGAAGAGCAGGATCGAGGAGTCCCCGGTGCGGAACAGCGGCCGCAGCCGCTCCACCGCGTTCCCGCACTCGGCGAAGAAGCTGCGGTGGGTGAGCACGCAGCCCTTGGGCCGGCCGGTGGTGCCCGAGGTGTAGACGATGGTGGCGGGGTCGTCCGCGCCGGCGGCCGTCGTGGCCTCGTGCAGCTGCTCGTCGGTGACGGAGGCACCCGCGGCGGCCAGCTCCGCCACGGCACCGCCGTCGATGCGCCACACCTCACGCAGGTCCGCGAGCCCGTCCCGGACGGACGCGACCGTCTCCTCGTGCTCCGCGGTCTCCACGACGATCCCGACCGCGCCGGAGTCGCCCAGGATCCACTGGACCTGCTCCGCCGAGCTGGTCTCGTACACGGGGACGGTGACGCCGCCCGCGCTCCAGATGGCGAAGTCCATCAGGGTCCACTCGTACCGGGTGCGGGACATCAGCCCCACCCGGTCCCCGGGCCGCACACCCGCCGCGATGAGGCCCTTGGCCGCCGCCCGCACCTCGGTGAGGAACCGCGCCGCCGTGACGTCCTCCCAGGCCCCGCCGTCCACCCTCCGGGCGATCACCGCCACCTCGGGGTGCACGGAGGCGTTGCGGCGGATCAGATCCGTCAGATTGCCGTCCGCCGGGACCTCGTACAAGGCGGGAAGGCTGTACTCACGCACGCGGCATGCTCCTCAGGCGCACTGGCTTTACGGGACGACCCTATCGCCTGGTGTCTGGCCTAGGGTGATCGTATGCGGGTCCATGTGGTGAGCGATGTGCACGGGAATGTCTCCGATCTCGCGCGGGCGGGGGACGGGGCCGACGCCCTGGTCTGCCTCGGTGACCTGATCCTCTTCCTGGACTACGCCGACCACTCGCGCGGCATCTTCCCCGATCTGTTCGGCACGGAGAACGCCTCCAGGATCGTGGCGCTGCGCACCGCCCGGCGCTTCGACGAGGCGCGCGAGTTCGGCCGCTCGCTCTGGGCGGGCCTGGACCGCGACGCGCTGATCGAGGGCGCGGTGCGCAAGCAGTACGCCGAGCTCTTCGCCGCGTTCCCCGCCCCGACGTACGCCACCTACGGCAACGTGGACGTCCCCCGGCTGTGGCCCGAGTTCACGCGCCCCGGCACGACGGTTCTGGACGGCCAGCGCGTGGAGATAGGCGGCCTGGTCTTCGGCTTCGTCGGCGGCGGGCTGCGCACGCCGATGCGGACGCCGTACGAGATCGACGACGAGGAGTACGCCGCGAAGGTCGCCGCCCTCGGCGACGTCGACGTGCTCTGCTCGCACATCCCGCCGCTCGTACCGGAGCTCTGCTACGACACGGTGGCGCGGCGCTTCGAACGCGGCAGCCAGGCGCTGCTGGACGCGATCCACGCGGTGCGGCCGCGCTACGCCGTCTTCGGGCACGTCCACCAGCCGCTCGCGCGGCGGATGCGGATCGGGCGGACCGAGTGCGTCAACGTCGGCCACTTCGCGGCCCGGGGCACCCCGTGGGCGCTGGAGTGGTAAGACGTCGGTACGCTGCCTGAACATAAGGGCGGACCGAGGAGACCGAGGCCGATGGCAGAACAGACCAGCTCCAGCATCACGATCGACGCCGCGCCCACCGAGGTCATGGCGGTCATCGCGGACTTCGAGCGCTACCCGGAGTGGGCCGGCGAGGTCAAGCAGGCCGAGGTGCTCGACACGGATGCGGACGGGCGGCCGGAACAGGTGCGGATGGTTCTCGACGGCGGAGGGCTGAAGGACGACTACGTCCTGCGCTACACCTGGTCCGGTGAGAGCGAGGTGCGCTGGACGCTGGTCAAGGCGCAGCTTCTGCGGGCGCTCGACGGCTCGTACGCGCTGCGGCCGCTCGCCGGCGGGAAGCAGACCGAGGTCACCTACCAGCTCGTCGTCGACCTCAAGATCCCGATGTTCGGGATGCTGAAGCGGAAGGTCGAGAAGGTCATCATCGACCGGGCGCTGCCCGGACTGAAGGCCCGGGTGGAGAGCGTCACGGGCTCGGCCGGCTGACGTTGCGCACACTCCTGGTCACCGGCTCCGGCGGAGCCGGCCGCACGGCGGTGGCGGCGGCGTCCGCGCTGCGCGCGGGGCGCGCGGGCGCGCGCGTCGTCCTCATCACGGCGGACGCGGACGCGATCCCAGCCCGGCCGGCGTTTGAGGCCGAGCGCCGCCAGGCGCGACAAGGGGGTCCGGGGGCGGAGCCCCCGGGAGCGCGACCGCAGCCCGCGGACGGCACCCCGGCGCCGGACACCGTGCTGGTCGACGGTGACGCCTTCTTCCGTACCCGGATGGCCTCGCTGCAGGCGAGAGGCGCCGCCGCGCTGGACTACCTCGGCGCGGTGCCGCTGGAGGACGAGGAGCTGACGGGCCTCGCGGGCGCGCAGAGCCTCGCCGTGCTGCACGCCCTCGCCGCCGCCGACGCGAGCGGCTCGTACGACCTGGCCGTCGTGGACCTCCCGCCCGCCCCGCAGGCGCTGCGCCTGCTCGCCCTGCCCGAGCAGCTGCGCCGCTATCTGGCCCGCCTCCTCCCGCCGCAGCGCCAGGCCGCGCGCGCCCTGCGCCCGCTGCTGGCCCAGCTCGCGGGCGTCCCCGCGCCCGCCGAGCAGCTGTACGACGCGGCGCGGCGCTGGGACGAGACGCTCGCGGCCGCCGAGTCGGCGGTGCGGGCGCCGGACGTCCGCGTACGGCTCGTGGTGGAACCCGGCCGCCGCGCGGCGGCGGAGCTCCCGGGCCTGCGGGCGGCGCTCGCCCTGCACGGCCTGGCCCTGGAGTCGGTGATCGCCAACCGCGTCCTCCCGGCCGGCTCCCCGGACCCGTGGCTGGCGGAGCTGGCGGCGTCCCAGCACCGCGCCCTGAAGGACCTCGGAGACCAGGCCCCGCTGTACGAGGTGCCCCATCTGGGCCGTGACCCGCAGACGCCGGCGGACCTGCGGCGGCTCGCGGACGCGCTGCCGCCGGACGCGGCCGCGGACATCCGGGTGCCCGGCGGGGACCCGCGGGTGGACGACCTCCTCGCCGCGGAGGGCGCCCTCGTGTGGTGCCTGCCCCTCCCGGGCGCGGAGCGCGAGGACCTGGGCCTGGTCCGCCGCGGCGACGAGCTGATCGTCACGGTCGGCCCGTACCGCAGGGCCCTCCCCCTGCCGCCCGCCCTGCGCCGCTGCGTCATCGAGCGCGCGGGGCTGCACGACGAGGAGCTCCGCGTCCGGTTCACGCCGGACCCCGCGCTCTGGCCCCGCGGCTGAAACGGCCCGGCAACCCCCTCACCGCACACCCCCGTTCGGGTACCGTCGAAGACATGACGGACCGCATCGAAAGCCCCCACGACTCCGACGCCTGGGCGCACGCCTGCGCCGAGGACCTCGCCGCCGAGAAGGCGCGCCGCAAGGCGCAGTACGGCGCGCAGCCCGGCACCGCCGCCGAGGAGCTGCGCCGGCTGTTCGACACCGTCGCGGAGCGGTTCGCCGGCCCGGCGACCCGGGTGGCCGGCGCCGCCGCGGCCGGGGCCGCGACGTCCGCGGCGCAGGAGATGGCGCGCCAGTTCGTGGTGACGGCGCGGCAGGCGACGGAGGCGCTGGTCGAGCGCAATCCGGAGCTTTTCGACCATCTGGCAGCCGCCAAGGAGGAGCTCGTGGCCGCCTACCGGGCAGCCGTGCAGCGCGACGAGGCCCGCTGGACGAAGGACGAACCGGACGGCGGCGCGGAACGGATCGACCTCGACTGAGCGGCGCGGGCCCGCCCGCGAACCGCCCGCCGACCGCCCTCCGCCCGGTCAAAAGCGGCACCGTCCGCAACCTGCACAGGCCGGTCATGTGGCGTGCTCCGGTAACGTAGTCCCTTGCAGCGGGGTTCGAACCGAATAACCGAGGGATACATGGGACTCACCATCGGCGTCGACATCGGCGGCACCAAGATCGCGGCCGGTGTGGTCGACGAAGAGGGCGCGATTCTCAACACCAGCAAGGTGCCCACCCCCGCGACCCCCGAAGGTGTCGTGGACGCCATCTGCGCCGCCGTCCAGGAAGCCAGCTCGGCGTACGAGATCGAGGCCGTCGGCATCGGCGCGGCCGGTTTCGTGGACGACAAGCGCGCGACCGTTCTCTTCGCCCCCAACATCAACTGGCGCTACGAACCGCTCAAGGACAAGGTCGAGCAGCGTGTCGGCCTGCCCGTCGTCGTGGAGAACGACGCCAACGCCGCCGCCTGGGGCGAGTACCGCTTCGGCGCCGGACAGGGCCACGACGACGTCGTGTGCGTCACCGTCGGTACGGGTATCGGCGGCGGCATCATCATCGGCGGCAGACTGCACCGCGGGCGCTACGGCGTCGCCGCCGAGTTCGGTCACATCCGGGTCGTCCCGGACGGCCTGCTCTGCGGCTGCGGCAGCCAGGGCTGCTGGGAGCAGTACGCCTCGGGCCGCGCCCTGGTCCGGTACGGCCAGCAGCGCGCGGCGGCCACCCCGGACGCCGCGGAGATACTGCTGGGTCTGGGCGACGGCACCCCGCAGGGCATCCAGGGCAAGCACATCAGCCAGGCCGCCCGCCAGGGCGACCCGGTGGCCGTGGACTCCTTCCGCGAGCTGGCCCGCTGGGTGGGCGCCGGTCTCGCGGACCTGGCCTCCCTCTTCGACCCGTCGGCGTTCATCGTCGGCGGCGGCATCTCGGACGAGGGCGACCTGGTGCTGGAGCCGATCCGCAAGTCGTTCCGCCGCTGGCTCGTCGGCAACACGTGGGGCCGCCCGCAGGCTCCCGTGCTCGCCGCACAGCTGGGCGGGCGCGCCGGCATCGTCGGCGCCGCCGACCTGGCCCGCCAGGGGTAGCCGGATGGAGCTCGCGGACCTCCCCGCCTCGCGCACCGAGCCCGCGGGCTCGGCGGTGGTCCGCGTGCTGTCGTACAACATCCGCTCCATGCGCGACGACACGGCGGCGCTGGCCCGGGTGATCCGGGCCTGCGCCCCCGACGTGGTGTGCGTGCAGGAGGCGCCGCGCTTCTTCCGCTGGCGGAAGAAGGCGGCGCGGCTGGCCCGGCACACCGGGCTGACGTATGTCACGGGCGGGGCCACGACGGCCGGCCCGATGCTGCTGGCGTCCCTGCGGGCGCATGTGGAGCACACGGAGGAGGTGCTCCTCCCCCGCACCCCGGGGCTCCATCAGCGCGGTCTGGCGATGGCGGTGCTGCGCTTCGGCCCCCACGCACGCCTCGGTGTCGTCTCCTGCCATCTGAGCCTGGCGTCCGCCGAGCGTTTCGAGCAGGCGGGGCTGCTGCTGGGCCGGCTCGGCACGCTGGGCGCGGAGCATCTGGTGGTGGCCGGCGATCTGAACGAACGCCCGAAGGGCCGCTCCTTCCGCCGGCTCTCGGCGGAGCTGCAGGACGGCTGGGCGGTCGAGCCGTGGGGTACGGAGCACACCTCCACGCCCGCCGACCCGCACCAGCGCATCGACGCCCTCTTCGCCTCCCGGGGCGTGGAGGTGCTGGGCTGCGGGGTGCCGACGGGCCTGCCGGGGGTCACGGAAGCGGATCTGCTGGCGGCCACCGACCACCTCCCGGTGCTGGCCGCGGTGCGGGTGCCGGCAGACCGCGAGGTGTGACCCCGCCGCACCCGGCGCGCGGCCCCACGTCCCCCGGTGCTGAATAATCGCCTGCGTGTCCGATCTCGCCCTCTCCGTGCCCCGGCGCGCCGCAGCCCGCCTGCCGCGCCGCGCGGCGCCCGCGCTGCTGCTCTACGCGGCCGTCCGGCTGCTCGGGATCGCCACCCTGGCCCTGTGGTCGGACCGCCCCGCGAAGGACGTGCGCACGCTGCTGTCCGAGCGCTGGGACTCGCTCTGGTACGTGCGGGTGGTCGAGCACGGCTACGACTTCACGCTGACCGCGCCGGACGGCCGGGTGCTGTCCGACATGGCGTTCTTCCCGCTGCTGCCGTGGCTGGAGTCGGCGCTGTCCGCGGTGACGCCGCTGTCGCCCGCGGACGCCGGGCTGGTGGTCAGCGCCGCGGCGTCGCTGCTCGCGGCGGCCGGGCTGTACGCGATCGGGGAGCGGCTGTACGGCGCGCGGGCGGGGATCGCGCTGGCGGTGCTGTGGGCCGCGCTGCCGGTGGGGATCGTGCAGTCGATGGCGTACTCCGAGTCGCTGTTCACCGCGCTGGCGGCGTGGTCGCTGTACGCCGTGCTGAGCGGCCGCTGGGTGTGGGCGGGCACGCTGTCGGCCCTCGCGGGGCTGACGCGGCCGGTGGGCGCGGCGGTGGTGGCCGCGATCTGGCTGACGGGGCTCGCGGTGCTGTGGGCGGCGGACGAGCGGCGGCGGGGTGTGCCGGTGGTACGGCGGCTGCTGGCCGGCGTCGCTCCCCCGCCGGGCCGGGGGCGGATGCTCGCCGGGATGGCGCTGGCGCCGCTGGGGTGGCTCGGGTTCTTGCTGTGGGTCGGGGCGGAGACCGGTGATCCACTGGGCTACTTCGAGATCCAGGCGGAGTGGGGCAACGGCTTCGACGGGGGCCTGGCCTTCGCCCGGTTCGTCGGCGCCAGGCTGACGGACCCGGGACCGGCCGTGCTCGCGGGGCTGGCGCTCGGCGCGGGGGTGGCCCTGCTGGTCTGGGTGTTCGTGCTGTGCGTCCGGCGGGGGCAGCCGCTGCCGCTGCTCACGTACGCGGCGGCGGTCGTCGTGCTGGCGCTGGGCGCGTCGGGGTTCATCGGCTCGAAGCCGCGGCTGCTGCTCCCGGCGTTCCCCCTGCTGCTCCCCGCCGCACAGGCGATGGCCCGCGCCCGGCCGCGGACCGCGTGGTGCGTGGCGGGCGCGCTGACGGTGGTGTCGGCGGTGTACGGGGCGTTCTGGCTGAACGGAACGGGGCCGCCGTAAGGCGTCGCGCGGGGCGGACGGACGCCGGCCGAGGCGATCACGGAGGACGCCGGTCAGCCGAGGCGGTCGCGGAGATACGCCCGCCACAGCCGTACGAACTCGGCCCGGCCGACGCCCAGCTCCGCCCGCAGGGCCCGCTCCACCGCGTCGCCGGGCCGCTTGTCCGCGCCCACCGCCCGGTACAGGGCGCGCAGCCGGTCCGGGCCCCAGCGCTCGGCGATGAGCGCGCAGGCCAGCCACGACTCCTCGTACGCCCGCGCGAGGTGGTCCGCGTCGCCGCCGAAGCGGAAGTCGTCGTCCGCCGGCAGGGTCTTCGGCAGCTCGCCGCGCCCCAGCGCGCGGGCCAGCTCCGGTGCGGCCTGGCGGGCGGTGGTGTGGCTGCCGAGGTAGCCGGCCCAGTCGGCGAAGCCCTCCGAGAGCCACAGCGGGGTGCCGGCGGTGGTGGCGGAGCGGGTGGCGACGTGCGCGGTCTCGTGGGTGAGCACGATGCGCCGGCCGACGCCGCCGAGGCTGTCGTACGCCTCCGGATTGATCACCACCCGGTCGGCGGGGGCCGCGGAGCCGCCGGTCTCGCCCGTGGTCACCGCCGCGATGCCCTGGTATCCGGAGGCGGGGGCGTCCAGCAGGGACGCCATGCCGTCGAGGGTGGCGGGGGCCAGGACCACCACCCGCCCCGCCCAGGGGCCGTCCCAGGCGTCGTCGACGGCGGGGACGGAGCGCTCGGCGATGTCACGTATTTCCCGGAGCCGCTCCCGGGCGGCCGTCCCGGTCCCGGTGCCCAGCACCAGGCTGTGCGCGCCCCTCTCGACCAGCACCCGGCCGGCGTCCCACAGCTGCGGCGGGCCGGCCGCGGTGCCCGTCACGTACCAGCGTCCGCCGCGCTCGCTGAGGTACAGCGGCTGCTCGACGGTGACGGGCGCCTCGTCGTATCCGCGCAGCCGGTAGCGCAGCTCCGCCCCGGCCCGTATCCGGCCGGAGGGCTCGCGCCGCGGCGGGGAGGTGAGCCGGTACTCCCAGCCGGCCAGCGGCACGTCCGTCAGATTGCGGAAGAGCGCCGCCTGCCGGGTCCGGTAGTCCCCCGCCCGGGGGTCGACGGCGGCGAGGAACGACGGCTCGTCGCGGTCGAGGAGCGCCTTCGCCTGCCGGTCCAGAAGGGCCTGTACGGCCTCCTGAGGCTGCCTCCCCGAGCCCGCGGGACCGCCGCAGCCGGCGAGCGCGGCGGTCGTCAGGCAGACGACGAGCAGCGCCAGCGCGGCGGTCAGGGAACGGCTCAGGTGGTGCACCCGACCGATCGTAGGGCAGCCGGAGGGTGCTCAGGGCCGGGTCACGGAGGCGATGGGCATCATGTCCACGGGGTCGTAGCGCACGGACGCCCCCGGGTACGGCGCGTGGACGACCTGGCCGTTGCCCATGTACATCCCGACGTGGCTGGCGTCCCCGCGGTACGTCACGAGGTCGCCGGGCCGGGCCTGCCCCAGCGGCACCCGGCGGCCGGCGTAGCGCTGGCCCTGCGAGGTGCGCGGCAGGGAGACGCCGGCCTCGCGGTACGCCCACTGCGTCAGGCCCGAGCAGTCGAAGCCGCCGCCGCCGGTGCCGCCCCAGACGTACGGGGTGCCCACCGCCCGGCGGGCTGCGGCCACGGCCATCGCGGCGCGGGAGGAGGACGGCAGGCCCGCGCCGTAACCGGGCAGCGGCTCCACGCCGCTGCGGCTGGCCGCGGCCGCGTCCATGCCGGGGAGCGAGGCGGCCAGCCGGCGGGCCTGGGCGAGCTTGGCGACGACGGCGCGCTTCTTGCCGGCGAGGACGTCGCGGGTGCGCTCCAGATCGGCCAGTACGCCGGTGGCCTGCGCCCGCTGCTGCTCCAGGGCCTGCTGGGCCTGCCGCATCCGCGTCAGCCGGCCGGTCTGCAGGCTGGAGATCCGCTCCAGGGTGGCGGCCCGCTCCAGATAGCCGTCGGGGTCCTGCGAGAGCAGCAGGCTCAGATTGGGGTCGACGCCGCCGGAGCGGTACTGCGCTCCGGCGAGCCGGCCCAGGGTGCCGCGCAGTTCGTTCAGCTCCGCGGCGCTGCGCGCGGCCCGGTCCTGCAGCCGCTCGGCCTGGTCGTGGAGGCGCTCGGAGCGCTCCTTCGCCGCGTTGTACTCCTCGGTCGCCCGCTCCGCCTGTGCGAAGAGCTCCTGCACACGCGATTCGGGGCTGGCGGGCCGGGTCTGGGGGGCGGCCCCGGCCGAGGAGCCGGAGAACGTCGCCGCAGCGGTGGCCGCGGCCGCCGTGAGCACCGTGGCGCGGACGCCGCGGTGGCCCAGGAGGCCGACCGGTTCGTTGGGTCGTCGGTGAGAAGACACGCGGCAGAATGTAACGGCGCGCTCACGCCGGGTCCAAGGACCTTGCGCGGCGCGGAAGGTGACACTGCGCCATCCCCCGCAGGTCACCGCCGCCCCGGAGCGTCATCCGGCGTGGCGGGGATTCCCCCGAACGGACGGCATGTCATGCCGCGGGGCGGGACCCGTCAAGGTGCCCCGCCCCGTGCCGTGTTGCTGTCGTCGCCGGATCAGCCGACCCGGACCGCGCCCATGTACGGCATGCTGTGCAGCGGCGCGTACGTCACACCCGTCGTCGGGTTCGAGGCGTGCACGATCTGGCCGTTGCCGGCGTACATGCCGACGTGGTGCAGGTCGCTGTAGTAGAAGACCAGGTCGCCGGGCATCAGGTTGCTCTCGGAGATCCGGGTGCCCGCACCGCTGAACTGGGCCTGCGAGGTACGGGGAATGCTGACATTCGCCGAGGCGTACGCGGCGGAGGTCAGGCCCGAGCAGTCGAAGGAGCTGGGGCCGGTGGCGCCGTACACGTACGGCAGGCCCACCTTGGACTTGGCGTAGGAGAGGGCGGCGGCCGCGCGCGAGGAGGCGGGGGCGTCGCCGCCCAGGTCCGGGCGGGTGGTGGTGCGGCTGGCGGCGTTGGCCTCGGCGAGCTCCGCGCGCTCGGCGGCGGTCAGCTCGTTCAGCACCTTCTGCGCGGCGGCCAGCTTCTTCTGCACCTCGGCCTTGCGCTTGCCGAGTTCGGTGCGGGTGGCCTCGAGGTCCTCGAGCTTCTGCCCGGCCTCCTGGCGCTGCTGGGTCAGGGTCCGCTGCTTGGCGGATATCTGCTTCAGCGCGTCCGCCTGTTTGGTGGAGAGCTGGTCCAGCGCGGAAGCCCGGTCGAGGTAGGTGTCCGGGTCGGACGAGAGGAAGAGCTGGACGGAGGGGTCGATGCCACCGCCGCGGTACTGCGCGGCGGCCAGCGCGCCGAGGCCGTCGCGAAGGTCGTTGAGCTCCTCCTGGCCGCGGGCCACCTGGTCCTGGATCTTCTCCACCTGGTCGGTGAGCTTCTCCTGGCGCTCCTTGGCGGCGTTGTACTTCTCGGTGGCCGCCTCGGCCTGCTCGTAGAGGGCGTCAACCTTCTTCTTGACGTCGCTCTTGGACGGTTCCGCATGAGCCGACTGCGTGGTCAGCGCGACAGCCGCGGCCGCCCCGGCGGTGAGCACGGTCACCCGGGTGCGGTTCGGCTGCTTAGGTCGACGGTGGGACGCCACGGAGGCGAGCTCCTCTTCCTTCGCCGCGTCGCCCGCGATGGCTTTCGCGGTGTCTGCGGGACCCTCGCGTCCACCCCCAATGGGTGATCGACAGTACGAAGGTTCGAGGCCCGACCTTAGTGATGCTCTTGTGATCGGATCAAATCCTTGCGGCTATTTTCTCGCCTCAGGGCGCAATTCTTTACTCACATCACACAGCTAGTGACCGCGACTTGACGTCGTGCTATGAAGCTGGAACTCCGAACTCCGCTTTTCACCGGGCAATTACGGACATCAGCCACACAACCCCACTGATCCAGATGATGCCGCCCATGTCGCCCAGCGCCCCGGGCGGCCCGTCCTCAGGTACGGGCCAGCCGCTTCAACAGCAGCGCGGACGCCACCGGACGCGCACCGGCCTTCGCCACACCGTCGGCGACCTCCTTGTCGGAGGAGACGACGACCACGGGACGGCCGGAGGGCTCCGCGCGGACGAGGCGGCGGATGAGTTCGTCGGCCGTCTCACCCGGCTTGCTGAACAGGACGCGTACGCCGCGCGGCGGGGCGAGGAGCACGGGCGCCGCCAGCTCGGCGCCGTCGAAGACGCACGTCATCTCCGCGCCCGTCTGGGCCGCGAGGACCGCCAGGCCGCCGAGCAGCCGCAGCCGCTGCTTGTCGAGCGGCATGGTCGGATAGCCGGTCTTGGTGACGTTGTAGCCGTCCACGACGAGGTGGGCCTGCGGGAGGGCCAGGAGCTGGTCCAGCAGCGCCGGGTCGGTCTCCGACAGGGCACGGGCCGCGATGTCCTTCGGCGACATCTGCCCCGGCTCGACCGCCGACACCGTGTCCGCGGGCCGCATCGCCGCCGGGGGCAGCGCCAGTTCGCGGCGCAGGCCCTGCGCGGCCTCCAGGACGGTGTCGAGCAGCAGCCGTACGCGCATGTCCTCCACGGACCGCCCCTCGCGCACCGCCCGCCGGCTGGCCTCCATCGCCGACTCGGCCTCGGCCAGCCGCGAGCGCAGCCGCCGCGCCTCGCCCTCGGCCGCACCGAGCTGTGTGGCGGAGTCGGACTTCAGGGCGGCCAGCTCCGCCTCCAGCTTCCGTACGGCGGCCTCACCGCGTTTGACGTCGCTGAGGGCCGAGCGCAGCTTGCGCTGCAGTACGTCGTTCTCCTTGCGGAGCGAGTCGTGTTCGGAGCGGGCGCGCTCCGCCTCCTGGCGCGCCGCGGTCTTCGCGTCGGCCACCTGCTGGTGCAGCCGGTCCAGCTCCCGGCTGGCCTCCTCGCCGACCTTCTCGGCGTGGACGCGCTGCTCCTCCTCGCTCGCGGCGGTGATGAGCTTGATCCAGCCGTCGGGACGCAGCACGTAGGCCAGGGCGGCGACGTCCACGGGGTCGGCGGCGGCGGGCGGGCTGCCGCCCTCCACGGCCGCGGACAGCTCCGGCTGCAGTTCGCGCAGCCGTACGGCGATGCGCTGGCGGAACACGGGCTCGTTCTCGAGGGCCGCGGCCATCGCGTTGCCCATGAACTTCGCCCGCCGGGAGGGGGTGAAACGGGCGTACTGCCGGAGCTGGGCGGGCAGCTCGGCGACCGTCAGACCGCCGAAGCCCTCCCCGGCGAGGGCGACGACACGCCGTCGCACGGCCTCGGGGAGAGGACGGTCGAGAGCCTCGCCGGACGTCTGCTCCTCGTCCGGCGAGGGGTCCGCACCACCGGTACGCTCCGCCACCCGCCCGTCACCTTCTTCGTTCGCTTCGGCTACTTCGCTTCGGGTTCCGCGCCCGGCCGGTCCACGAGCTCGATCTGGTCCACCGCGTTGCACCAACGGCAGCGCACCGACTCGATGGTCTCACTGAGGACCTCCCGCTCCTCGACCTTCGCCTCACCGGCCAGGTCGAGGTGGACGTACTCCACCGTCCGGGACGAACGGGTCACGTCGAACCGCGTCAGGTTGCCGCACAGGGCACAGCGCCAACGGGTGTCGGCCGTGGGAACGGGTACCGCCATCGTCGTGGTCCATCCTCTGTCGTCGGGTCTCGTGTGCAACCCTACTGGCCTGGGCCGCCGGAAACGGCGGCCGGATACAGTGACGCGGCCCCGGCGTGGACACGGCGACGGGCGGGAGACGGGAGACGACCAGTCATGATCACTGCGATCGTGCTCATCAAGACCAGCGTGGACCGGATCCCGGAGATCGCCGAGGCGATCGCCGCGCTGGAGGGCGTGAGCGAGGTGTACTCCGTGACGGGGGCGCACGACCTCATCGCGGTCGTCCGGGTGGCGCACCACGATGACCTCGCGGATGTCATCCCCGGGCACATCAGCAAGGTGCCGGGGGTGGCTTCGACGGAGACGCACATCGCGTTCCGCACGTACAGCCAGCACGACCTCGAGGCCGCGTTCGCCATCGGCCTCGACGAGTAGGCCTCCGGGGGCGCACCCCCGGGCCCCTCGCCCTCGCCGCCACTCGGCCCTGCCGGCACGTTGCTGCGGGCCGCCGCCGCGGGCGCTGCGCGGGGGGCTGCGCGCCTTGTCCCCGCTGCGTCCGACGACGGGCTCCGCCCGCGAGCCGGACGGTCCGGTGCGGTCACGCCGGCTGACGCGGAACGGCGCTGCGCGCCTCGTCCTCAAACGCCGGACGGGCTGGATGGGCGCCGGTCCCGCTGCGCGGTGCGGTGCGCGCTGGCGCCTGCGGCGCGATTCGGCGCTCCGCGCCTCAGTCCTCAAACGCCGGACGCGCTGAGAAGGGGGCCGGTCAGGCTGGAAGGAGTCCGTCACCCCGGAAGGGGCCCGTCCACCCAGGAAAGGGGCGCCTTTGGCGGCGGAGCGCAGCGGAGCCGACACACCCCGCAGGGTCACCGAAGGCATCCCTCGGC
>NZ_JBFAXR010000063.1:0-49936 GCF_040680895.1 Streptomyces sp. NPDC051940
CGAGCCCACGCCGTACCAGCCGGGCACGATCTGCCGGGACTGCGTCCAGCCGAACACCCACGGGATGGCCCGCAGTCCGTCCAGTCCGGCGCCCGCCCCCGCGCTCCGCCCGGCAAGGCCCCTTGGGGCCGCAGAATCGCTCCGATCCACAACGGTGACCGGCCACCTTACGTAGGCCCACCACATGAGGCCCTCCACATGAGGCTCACCGTACGAGGTCCACGCATGAGCCCCACCACGCCTTCCCCACCAACCACTCCCACCCCCCACCACATCACCCCGTGAACACCACATCACCCCGCGAACAACGGCCGCAGCACGAGCTCCGCCGCCCCCCTCGCGACCGCCAGGTCCCCGCCGGGGGCGACCTCGCAGGGGACGGTCGGGCCGAGTTCGTGGCGTACGCCTGATGTGAACGGGTTCGGTGTGGAGAGCACCGTGCGGCCGCCGAGGAAGACGCGGTCCACGTCCAGGAGGCGGGTGAGGTTCGCCGCGCCGATACCGAGCAGGCGTGCCGCGGTGGTCGTGTCGCCCGCCGACACGGCCGCGAGGCACAGCGCCTCCAGGCAGCCGCGCCGGCCGCATCCGCATGGGGGGCCGCCCAGCTGGACTACCTGGTGGCCGAACTCGCCCGCCCCCGTGCGTGGTCCGCGGTAGAGCTCGCCCCGCAGCGACAGGCCCGCCCCGAGTCCCGTGCCGAGGTGGAGGTAGGCGAAGCCGTCGCCGGGGCGGGCGGTGTCGATCAGGCCCAGGGCCGCCGCGTTGGTGTCCTTGTCGAGGGCGACGGGAAGGCCGAGCGCGTCCGAGAGCACCTGGCGCAACGGGTAGCCGTCCAGCGCCGGGGCCCCGGTGACCGCGCCCAGCACGCCGGACGCGTGGTCGAGCGGCCCGGGACAGGCGACCCCGACCCCGAGCACCGGGGCCGCCGCCCGGCCCGCGTTCGCCACCTCGCCCGGAGCCGCCACTCCGCCCCGGACCCCAGCGACCCGCCCCAGCACCCCCCGCACCGCCTCCACCGTCGCCCCCACCACCCGCTCCGCTCCCGCCGCCAGCGAGTGCCGCGCGCGGCGGCTGTCCACCACCACCCCCGCCAGGTCCACCACCACCGCCGTCACCTCGTCGCGGTCCAGCTGCACCCCCACCGCGTGGCCCGCCTCCGGTGCCAGCCGCAGTGCCGTGGCCGGTTTGCCGCCCGTGGAGGCGCGGGCGGCCGCGTGGGTGGCGAGGCCCTCGGCGCGCAGGCGGGCGGCGATCTTGCTCACCGCCTGGGGGGTGAGGCCCGTGCCGGCGGCCAGTTCCGCGCGGCTGAGGCCCGCGGGTCCGGCCGCCCGCAGCAGTGCGAGCACGACCGCGTCGTTGTGCAGCCGCACCGCGGGCAGCCGCAGCGCAGGCAGCCGCAGCGCCGCGCGCGGGCGCCGGGACGCCGGGGAGGATTCGCTGGTCACACGCCCATTCTGCCCTCCGCTTGCCCTTTCGCAACAGCGTTGCTTAAGTGGAGGGCATGGATGGCCCCACCACACCCGCCCCCGCGGCCCCACCGCTGCGCACCGGCATCCTCGGCTACGGCCTGGCCGGTTCCGTCTTCCACGCCCCGCTCATCGCCGGCACCCCCGGACTGGTGCTGGACACCGTCGTCACCGGCAACCCGGAGCGGCAGCAGCAGGCCCGCGAGCGCTATCCGGACGTCCGCGTCGCCGCGACGGCCGAGGAGCTGCTGGCACGCGCCGGCGAACTGGACCTGGTGGTGATCGCCTCTCCGAACCGCACGCACGTACCGCTGGCCACGGCCGCCCTCGAGGCGGGGCTGCCCGTGGTCGTGGACAAGCCGATCGCCGGCACCGCCGCCGAGGCCGAGGCGCTGCGCGAACTCGCGGCCAAGCGCGGGCTGATGCTCTCCGTCTTCCAGAACCGCCGCTGGGACAACGACTTCCTCACCCTCCGCAAGCTCGTCGAGGACGGCGCGCTCGGCGACGTCCTGCGCTTCGAGTCCCGCTTCGAGCGCTGGCGTCCGCAGCTCAAGGGCGGCTGGCGGGAGTCCGGCGACCCGGCCGAGGTGGGCGGTCTGCTGTACGACCTGGGCAGCCACCTCGTCGACCAGGCGCTCACCCTGTTCGGGCCGGTAGCGCGCGTGTACGCCGAGTCCGACGTACGCCGGGCCGGCGCGCAGGCCGACGACGACACGTTCATCGCGCTCACCCACCTCAGCGGCGTCCGCTCGCATCTGTGGGCCAGTGCCGTCACCGCCCAGCTCGGGCCCCGCTTCCGTGTGCTCGGCAGCCGGGCCGGCTACGTCAAGTACGGGCTCGACCCGCAGGAGGCCGCGCTGCGCGACGGCCATATCCCCGGCGAGGGCGGCGAGGGCTGGGGCGCGGAGCCCGAGCAGGCGTGGGGCCGCCTGGGCGCCGGCGAGTCCCCGCTGACCGGAGGCGGCCAGCCCGTGCCGACGCTGCCCGGCGACTACCCCGCGTACTACAAGGCGGTCGCCCAGGCGCTGCGTACGGGCGGGGAGCCGCCCGTCACCGCCGCCGAGGCCGCCGCCGCGCTGCGCGTGCTGGAGGCCGCCCGCCTGTCCGCCGCCGAGGGCCGCACCGTGGAGCTGACCGCATGAGTGACCACAAGCCGACCGACACCAAGCCCGCCACCGCCACCCCGACCACCCCCAAGCCGGCCGACCTCAAGCCGCACGACGTCAGCGACCTCAACACCCTCATCGCCGAACTCTGGGAGCAGGAGCAGCGCCTGCGCTTCACCCGCTTCGGCAACGACGACGCCTGGGAGCTCGGCTGCCTCCTCGCGGACCTCGCCGTCGAGCGCGGCGCGTCCGTCACCGTCGACATCCACCGCGGCGCCCAGCAGCTGTTCCACCGGGCGCTGCCCGGCACCTCGCCGGACAACGACCAGTGGCTGGCCCGCAAGCGGCGGGTCGTCGAGCGGTACGCGGCCAGCTCGTACCTCGTCGGCACCCGCTTCCGGGCCAAGGGCACGACCTTCGAGGAGTCCTCGCGGCTCGACCCGGACCGCTACGCCGCGCACGGCGGCGCCTTCCCGGTGTACGTGCACGACGTGGGCGTCGTCGGCGTGGTCGGGGTCTCCGGGCTGCCGCAGGCGGAGGACCACGCGCTGCTGGTGGAAGGGCTGGAGCGCTTCCTCCGGGACGGCCGGGGCTGACCGCGGAGCACCCGTGGCCGGTCCGCGACCCCGCGCCGTACAGTGCCGCCATGCGCATCGATCGGCTGGCCGAGGACGCCTGGAAGCTGCTCGGCGACTCCCCCCGGGCCGTGCTCGGTCTCACCGGGCCGCCCGGGGCGGGCAAGTCGACGCTGGCGCGGCGGCTGGTCGCCGAGCTGGGCGGGGAGCGGGCCGCGTACGTGCCGCTGGACGGGTTCCATCTGTCCAACGCCCAGCTCGACCGGCTCGGGCTGCGGCAGCGCAAGGGCTCCGAGCCCAGCTTCGACGCCTTCGGGTACGCCGCGCTGCTGCGCCGGATCACCGGGCGGGCCGGCGACGAGGCAGCGGGGGCGGAGGAGGTCTACGTACCGGACTTCGACCGCGCCCTCGACGAGCCGGTCGCGGCCCGGCACCTGGTCCCGCCGGGCGCGAGGCTCGTCGTCACCGAGGGCAACTACCTGGCCCTGGACGCCCCCGGCTGGCGGCAGGCCCGGGAGCTGATGGCCGAGGTCTGGTACGTGGAGGCGGACGACGGACTGCGGGACGCGCGGCTGATGGACCGCCATGTCGGCTTCGGCCGTACGGCGGAGGCGTCCCGTGCGTGGATCGACTCCAACGACGCCCCCAACGCGGAGCTGGTGAAGGCGTCCCGGTCCCGCTGCGACCGGGTCGTACCCGGCGTCGCAAGCCTCACCGATGCCACGGACGCCACGGACGTCACCAGTCTCACGACCTGAGGAACGCCAACACCGCCAGCACCCGCCGGTGCGTGTCCTCCGCCGGCGGCAGGTCGAGCTTGGCGAGGATGTTGCCGACGTGCTTGCCCACCGCGGCCTCCGTGACGACGAGGTCTCGGGCGATCGCCGCGTTCGACCGGCCCGTCGCGATGAGGGCCAGCACCTCGCGCTCGCGCGGCGTGAGCCGCTCCAGCGGATCGCGGTGCCGGCGCAGCAACTGCCGTACGACCTCGGGGTCCACGGCCGTACCGCCCGCCGCCACCCGCTCCACCGCCTGCGCGAACTCCTCGACCTGGCCGATCCGGTCCTTCAGCAGATAGCCGACGCCCGAACCGTTCCCGGAGTCCAGCAGGTCGGCGGCGTAGGCGCGTTGCACGTACTGGCTGAGCACCAGCACCGGCAGTCCGGGCCGCGCCTCGCGCAGGGCGAGCGCGGCGCGCAGGCCCTCGTCGCTGTGGCCGGGCGGCATCCGCACGTCGGTGACGACGATGTCCGGGCGGTGCTCGGCGACGGCGGCGGTGAGCGCTTCGGCGTCGCCCACCGCCGCGACGGTCTCGTGCCCGAAGCGGGCGAGGAGGGCGATCAGGCCCTCGCGCAGGAGGACACCGTCCTCGGCCAGGACTACGCGCAGGGCTACGTGCCGGGCTGGGTGCGGGGCTCCTCCGGTGTCCTCGGAGCGGTCGTCGGAGTCGGCGTGCACGGGATCTCCGCTCGCAGCTCGGTGGGCCCGCCGGGCGGGCTGGTCAGCGCAAGTCTTCCATCGAGTACGGCGATCCGGTCGGCCAGCCCCGTCAGCCCGCTGCCCGTGCCGGGGTCGGCGCCGCCGCGGCCGTCGTCCGCCACGAGCAGCGTCAGCTCGCCGTCGGCGTAACCCGCCCGGACGGTGACCGCCGTGGCGCCGCTGTGCTTCGCGGCGTTGGCGAGGGCCTCGCGGACCAGGAAGTACACGGCGGACTCCACCGGTTCGGGGAAGCGCGGGAGGCCGGACACGTCCGTGGTCACCGGGAGTGGAGAGCGGTCGGCGGCGTCGGTGAGGGCGGCGGGCAGGCCGTAGTCGGTGAGGACCTGGGGGTGGATGCCGTGGATCAGGTCGCGGAGTTCGGCGAGCGCGGCCTCGGCCTCCGCCTGGGCGAGGGTGAGCCGTTCGTGCAGGGCGCTGCCGGGCTCGGCGTCGAGGCGGGCGAGTCCCAGCGACATCGACAGGGCCACCAGCCGCTGTTGGGCGCCGTCGTGCAGATCGCGCTCGATCCGGCGGCGCTCCGCCTCGAACGCGGCGGCCAGCCGGGCGCGGGAGCGGGTGAGCTCCCGGACCGTGGGCGTACGGGTGGGCGTGAGGGCGCGGCGGGCGAGCCCGGCGCGGCCGGACGCCAGCACACGCAGCGGGTACGCGGCCAGGGCCAGGGCCGCCAGCCCCGCGACGGCGACCGCGATCGCCGTCGGCTGGCCGGTGACCGTCCACAGCTTGAGGACCTTCACCTCCGCGCCGTCCGCGGCGAGCAGGAACGGGGTCGCGACGAGCGCCGCGGGGAACGCCACCAGGACGGTCAGCGCGGCGGCCTCCAGCGGCCACAGCACGGTCGCCGTCAGCACGGCCCAGGCCAGCTCGCGCCAGGTCGCCGGTTCGGTGAAGCGGTGCCGGGCCCAGGCGGTGAACCCCGGCCGGCGGGTCGGGGTGTGACCCGGCGGCGGGGGCGCGCCCAGCAGGCGTATCCGGTGGCGTTCGGCCGCGGCGACCGGGATGCCGCTGAGGGCGGCCAGGGCCAGCAGCGGGATGCCGGCGAGGACCGGGGTGAGGGCGACGCCGGTGACGGTCAGCACGAGCAGCGCCGCCAGGGTCGCGGCGCCCAGGGGGAGACCGGCCGCGAGGTAGCCGAGCGCGCGCACGGACTGCGCAAGTGGGACCGAGCCGCGCACAGTCCGCGCCGGCCGGCGTTCGGGATCCATGCCCCCCACCGTAGATCGCGGACGACCGGCCCACGGTATGCCCAGCCCTACCCTTCACCCGGGGTCCAGCGGGCGTGTCCGCGCCCCGCGCAGCCGCTGGGATGGACGCATGAGCCCCCTCCGCCTGCTGAAGCTCACCCTGCGCTCCGTACGGGCCCGCTGGACGACCCTCGTCGCCGGCTTCACCGCTCTGGCGCTGGGCACCGCGCTGATCACCGTGATGTGCCGCGCCCTCGCCGGGACCGGACCGCTGCCCGCGAGCGAGGAACTCACCACCGCCGTCGCCCTGCTGGGCACCGCGGCCGGGGTGACCGGCTTCGTCTCGGTTTTCGTCGTTGCCTCCACGTTCTCCTACGCCGTCGCCCAGCGCCGCCGCGAACTGGGCCTGCTGCGACTGGCCGGCGCGGGCCGGGCGCTGGTGCGGCGGCTGGTGCTCGGCGAGGCGCTGGTGCTGGGGGCGGCGGCGTCCGCGGCGGGGTGCGTGCTGGGGGCGTACGCGGCGCCGCGGCTGGTGGCGTGGCTCGTACGGCAGGAGCTGGCGCCGTACGGGATGACCGCCCCGGACGACCGCTGGCCGTACGCCGTCGGCTTCCTCACCGGGCTCGGCGTCGCCCTCGCCGGGGTCGCCGCCGCCGCGCACCGGGCCGGGCGGGTGGCGCCCGCGGAGGCGCTGGCCGAGGCGGTCGTGGACGCCCGGGCGATGACTCCCGGCCGGTGGCTCGCGGGCGGCGGACTGCTCGCGACGGCCCTTGTCCTGATGGCCTGGCGGCTGGCCACGGACCCCGGTGAGCTGCTGCACCGCAAGACCTACACCGTGCAGCCCATGCTGCTGACCGGTGCGGTGGCGCTGCTCGCCCCGGTGACGGCGGTGCCGCTGTGCCGGCTCGCGGGGCGGGCGCTGCCGGGGTGGACGGGGCGGCTGGTTCGGGGCAACGCCTCGGCGGCGGTGCGGCGTACGGGCGCCGTCGCGGCGCCGGTGCTGCTGACGGTGGCGCTGGCCGGTTCGCTGCCGGGGACGGCGCAGACGGTGAGCGCGGCGAAGGCGGCGGAGGCCGCCGCGCAGACGCGGGCGGAGTACGTCGTGACCGGCGGGGTGGACCCCGCCGCCCTCGCCCGGGTGCGGGCGCTGCCCGGCGCGCGGGTGTCGGCGAGCGCGCCGGTGCGGGTGGAGACCGTCGAGGACAGCGACGTCCGCATCGCCTGGGAGGGCCGCGCGGTGCACCCCCGGGGCCTGGCGGCGCTGGCGGACCTGCCGGTCGCCGCGGGCCGCCTCGCCGACCTCGACGACCGCGGCATCGTCGTCACCGAGGAGTGGCAGCGCCACCGCGTCGGCGACACGGTGCCGGTTTGGCGTACGGACGGCAGCCGCGTCGACCTGCGCGTCGCGGCGGTGCTGCGCACGGGCACGGGCGACAACGGCGTGTACGTCACCCCGGCCAACGCACCGGGCGCGGCGGTCGACCGGGTCGACGTACGGGGTGTCGACGGCGCGGCGCTGCGGACGGCTCTGCACGGCACCGGCCTGCGCGTCAGCACCGCTGCCCGCTGGCTCGCGGACACCCACCCGCGCACTAGCCGCGCCACCCGCGCCGGCTTCGCCCTGGTCCTGGGCATCGCCCTGGTCTACGGCGTCCTCGTCCTCGCCAACACCCTGTGGATGTCCACCGCCGACCGGGTCCGCGACCTCGCCGCGCTCCGCCTGGCGGGCGCGACGAGGCCGCAGGTGCTGGCGACGGTGGCGGCGGAGGCCCTGCTGGTCGTCGCGGTCGGCGCCGTCCTGGGCGCGGCGGTGGCGGCACTGAACCTCGGCGCGGTCTGCGGCGCCCTCACCCTCCTCGGCACCCCCGTCCCGCCCTCCGTCCCCTGGCCGACGCTGGCCGCCCTCCTCGCGGCCTGCGCGGCGGCGGCCGTCCCGGCGGCGGTGATCCCGGCGTGGTGGGCGCTGCGGACGCGGCCGGTGGAGCACCTGAAGGCGGCGTGACGCCGCCCCTTCAGCCCTTCGCGCACTCCGGCTTCGGGAGCACGTTCTTCCAGCCGCTGACCGCCTTGTCGCCGAACCCGAGCCCGGTCCAGTACACGCCGATCGCGGCGCGCGCCGGACCGTCCTCGACCTCGGCGTCCACGCTGACGAGGAAGTGCGAGACGTAGGGCTGTCCCCCCGCCGTCTCACCCGACACCTCCAGCACCCAGCCGCCCGCCGTGTTCTTCGTGGCGGGCACGCCTTTGGAGCGCAGGACCTTCGGTCTGCCCCCAGGCCGCACACACTCGGCGCGGGCCTCGTCGAGAAGGTGGCCGCACGTCTCGACCTCGATGACGTTCTCCCCGCAGAACGTCTTCACCGGACCCGCGTCGTGCGCCGCCACCACCCGGTCCAGTTCGGCGAGTGCCTGCTTCTCCGTGACCGGGACGGTGCCGGGCTCCGGCAGACTCGGCGAGTCGGCCAGACTGCCGCAGCCCGCCGTCGCGAGAGCGCAGCCGACAGCCAGCGCGACGACGGGCAACCTCTTCCTCACAGCGCGTCCTCCTCGGGGAGACAAACGGGCGTCATGATCACTTCAGCCCGAAGGCCCTGATGATCTCCTGGCTCACGCTCAGTCCGCCAGGCCCCTGCGCCGTCGCGCGCAGCGACACGAACTCGCCCGGCCGCGGCGGCGTCTTGAGGTACGCCACCCACCGCCCCTCGCCCGTGCGGGTCAGGGTCACCCGCTGCCAGCGGTCGCCGCCGTCGTACGACACCGACAGCGTCGCCTGCGAGGCACGGACCCGGTCCGGGAGCCAGGACTGCGTGGCCGCGCCGAGGCCCAGCTCGACCACCGTCCCCGACGGGACGCGGCCCGCCAGGTCCGTACGGACGTCGAAGTCCAGGTCCAGCAGGCGGATGTCCGCGCTCTCGTCCAGACCGGCGGAGACGAACCCCCACTCCGAGCGGACCTTCGTGGACGTGGCCCACACGGACTTGTCGCGGTCGCCGCGTACGACGAGGCGGTACGGCAGCGGGTCCCGCGACACCGGCTCCTCCGTGTACAGCGCGGGGCTGTCCGCGGACGCCAGCAGCCTGTCGCCCTGGAAGAGCTGCGAGCGGATGCTGCCGTCGAACAGCCCCGCCGGGTACGTGCCCGCGTGGCCGTCGCCGGAGTCCGACCACATCGGGACGTTCGTCTGGATGTAGTCGTTGTCCTGGCGGAACGGCCCCCAGTAGCCGGTGCCGAAGCGCGGATGCTGCACCGGTGCGAACCACTCCTGCGCGAAGAGCCCGCCCGGCGTGTAGTGCCGCGCGTCGTCCCGCTCCTCCAGCAGCGCGTCCCCGGCGGCACCGGTGACCGCGTGCTCCTCGTACCAGTAGCCCTGGCCGGACGTCCGCTTCGGCGTCACCCACTCCGTGCGCCGGCCCGGGAAGGACTCGTACTCCGGGAAGCCGATGAACTGGGCGGTGCCCCACGCCGGGATGTCGTAGCGGTAGCCGCTGCCGAGGCGGGCGGTGCCGTCGGTGTGGAAGGTGTTCTCCACCCGTGCCAGGTCCCGCCGCGGGTCCGGCGCGTACGTCAGGTCCCGGTCCGGGATCCGGCCGGTGTGCAGGTCGACGAGGTCGTAGAGGTACGACGACCAGCGCTTCTCGCGTACGGTCAGCCGCAGTCCGCCGGCCTTCACCTCCTCGAGCAGCCGTGCTCCCGCGTCCCGTTTGACGGAGGCGATGACGAGCGGGCGGTCGAAGTCCCCGTCGCTGTACACCTCGTTGAGGCGCCCGGTGCCGTCGTGGACGACGAGCAGTGCCGCCGCCCCCGCCTCCACCGCGGCCACGGCCCGCTCCTGCGCGGACACCGCGTCACTGCGCACGACGACCGCCGCCTTGCCGCGCACGTCGAGGTCCGCGTAGTCGGCGGCCCCGCCGGCGCCCGCGTACACCGCGTCCAGGGTGCGCGTGCCGGCCGCGCCGATCGTGCCGCCCGGCTGGGGCAGTACGCCGAGGTCGCGGCCGTCGGCCGTGGTGACGGTCAGCTGCTTCTCGTGCAGCCGCCAGCGGGTGAGGTAGTCGAAGCTGCCGGTGGCCGGCCTTTCCGTGGGCGTCGCCCACACCTCGTCGTACGCCACCGGGACCGGCCACATCTCGCGGATGCCGGAGCCGTCGGGGTAGGCGCGGCTGAAGTCGACGCGGCGCTGGCTGTCGGCCGTCGGCCGGTCCGTCCGCGCGCTGACCAGACGCAGCCTCGTGCCGTCGAGGTGGATGGCCGTGGGGCCGTCGACGACCGTCTCGGGGTCGACGACCAGGCCCGCCGCCAGCGAGTCGGGCGTGGAGCCCGGCATGTCGGGCCACCAGTACGCCGTGTAGTTGCCCGGCGCGGCGCGCAGCGTGCGCGAGCCGTTCACCTCGTACAGGGAGGGCCAGAAGTCGCCCTCGCGGACGAGGACGACGCGGCCCTCGCCCGCCGACCCGTCGCGGTCGGTCAGCTTCAGCGTCAGGTCGTACAGCTCCCGCTCCTTCTGCACCGCGAACGCCGTGCGGGCGACGACCGCTCCGCCCGCCGAAGCGGTGATCCGGGCGGAGGCGTACGAGTCGGCCGCCAGGGACGCCGGGTCGATGGTGAGGGTGACGGAAGCGGTCCCGCCGGCCGGGACGGTGAGCGTGTCGGCGGACAGCCGGTAGGCGTCGGACGGGGGGTCGACGGCCAGGTCCAGGGAGACGTCGGCGCCGGACGTGTTGCGGTAGGTCACCGTGCGCTCGGCCGTCTCGCCGGTCTCGTGCGGCCAGTCGAAGACGGCCGTCGGCACGGAGCCGGGCGCCTCGACCGCGGCGTCCAGCGCGGCCGGGATGTCGATCCGGCCGGTGCCCTGCTGGTAGGGGGTGTAGCCGTCGAGCCCCTTCGCGGTCGCCATCAGCGCGTCCTTCACGCGCTGTCCGTCCCAGCCGGGGTGCGCCTGCTTCAGGATCGCCGCGGCGCCCGCGACGTGCGGGGTCGCCATCGACGTACCGGACATCGTCTCGTACATGCCGGTCACGTTCGGGGCCGCCTGCGAGGCCGCCGCGCGGATATCGACGCCGGGGGCGGACACGTCGGGCTTGAGGCCGTAGGTGCCGGTGAGCGGGCCCATGCTGGAGAAGTCCGCGCGTACGTCGGACTTGTCGACGGCCGCGACCGTCAGCGCCGCGTCGGCGGCACCGGGGGAGCCGATGGTGAACTCGCCCCAGCGGTTGCCGGCGGCGATCACGAACAGCGGACCGCCGTTCGCGGACAGGGTGTCGACGGCCATCGCCATCGGGTCGGTGCCGTCGGAGGGCTCGTCGGAGCCCAGGCTCATCGACACGACGTCGGCGCCCTGCTCCTTCGCCCACTCCATGCCGGCGATGATCTGCGAGTCGCTGCCGAAGCCGTCGTTGTCCAGCACCTTGCCGACGTACAGGCGCGCGCCGGGCGCCACCCCCTTGTACGTGCCGTCCGACGCCGCGCCGGAGCCGGCGATGGTGGAGGCGACGTGCGTGCCGTGCCCCTGCCGGTCGAGGACCTCCTGCCCGTCCACGAACGACCGGGACGCGGCGACCCGGTCGGCGAGGTCCGGGTGCGCGGGGTCGATGCCGGTGTCCAGCACGGCCACCTTCACCCCGGCGCCGTCCAGGCCCCGGGCCCAGGCCTGCGGGGCGCCGATCTGCGGGACGGACTCGGCGAGTTCGGCCCGCACCCGGCCGTCCAGCCACAGCTTGCCGACGCCGCCGTCCAGCGAGCGGGCCTCCGCCGCGGGGGCCAGGTCCTTCCAGAAGGCGCGGGCGGTGTCCTTGTCCGCCTTCATCGCCGTCGCGCCGATCGAGTCCAGTGGCCGCACGTGCGTCGCGCCCTTCGGGGCGGCGGGCGCGGCGGGCCTGCGGGCACCGCCCGCCCCCGTCGCGATGACCGGGATGCCGCCCGAACGGCGGTCGTCGTAGCCGGACTTCACCAGCTCCGTCACGCTGAACAGCCGGCGGTCCAGCCGCCCGGCGGCCAGCAGCGACTGCGCCTCGTCCGGTACGACGTACAGCTGTCCGCCGGTCTCCTGGATGTGCACGCTCCCCGGCGCGCCGTCGGGGCGGTCGACGGCGACCAGATCGTGCTCGCTCCCCGGGCGGTCGGTGTAGTGGACGACGTCCCCCGTGATCAGCGTGATGTCGTACGCCGTGCCGTCCGCCCGGTGGGGGGTGGCGGGGGACGGTCCCGCGGCCCCCGCGGCGGCGGGCGGCAGCAGCAGGCCGCCCCCGAGTGCCAGCGCGGTGGCCGCGGCCGCGAGCGCGGACCGGCGTCTCAATATCGTGGTCATGACAGGGGTCTACAGCGAACGCCCGCGTCCGCGCACCGCCGCACCGGTGGCGGGTTCCCGCCATTCGGCAATGCGCCGGGGCCACGGAGAGCGGCCCCCGCCGGGAGGCGGGGGCCGCTCGATTCCTTTTCGTCTACGGCTACTTCAGACCGAACGCCCGGATGACCTCCTGGCTGACGCTCAGCCCGTCGGGGCCCTTCGACGACGCGCGCAGGGAGACGAATCCGCCCGGGGTGTCCCGCGTGGTGAACTTCGCCGTCCAGCGGCCCGCGGCGGTCTTCGTCACCGGCACCGCCTGCCAGGTGGCACCGTCGTCGTACGACACGGACAGGGTGGCCGACTCGCCCTTGAACTGCTCGCCGGCGATCCAGTCCCCGGTCTCGGCGCCCAGCCCGACCGTCAGCGCCCGGCCCGCCGCCGCGTCGCCCCGCAGGTCGGTGGGGACGTCGAAGGCCAGGTTGAGCAGCTTCAGGTCGTAACGGGTGTAGTCGCCCTCGGCGTTCGGGTGGTGCGTGAAGCCGTACTCGGTGCGGACCTTGGTCGAGGTCCGCCACAGCTCACCGTCACGCACCGCCTGCGCCACCACCCGGTAGGGCTTGGCCTCACGCGGCAGATCCGCCCAGATGAAGCCGCCCTTGGACTGCTTGACCAGCGCGCCGCCGTCGTACAGGGCGATGGTGCCGGACGCGTACTCGTCGTAGGCGCCCGTCATCACGCCGGAGTGTCCCGCGCCGTCGTCCGAGAACGTCGGGATGTTCACCTGGACACCCCAGTTGTCGGTGATGGTGCTCTCGAACCCGTCGCCGAAGCGCGGGTGGTGCACCGGGGCGAACCATTCGGTGGAGTAGGCCTTGCCGGCCCGGTAGCGGTCCGCGCCGCCGCGCATCTGCTGCTGCTCAGGGCTGTCGTATCCGGCGGTGTGGTCCTCGTACCAGAAGCTGTCCCCGTACTGCGGCGAGACGTACTCCGTACGCACCGACGGGTACGCCTCGTACTCCCCGAGGCCCACCCCGCGCCCGCGGCCGATCTCGCGCACCGGGACGTAGTAGCGGAACCCGCCGCCCAGGGTGTCGCGGTGGCCGTAGTACCTCGCGGTGACCTTCGCCAGGTCGTCCTCCGAGGGGCGGTAGTCCAGCGCCCGGTCCGGGATCGCGTCGCGGTACACCCGCGCCAGGTCGTACAGGTAGTCCGCGAAGCGCTGCTCGTCCACCCGCAGCACACCGTGCCCTGACTTCGCCTCCGCGATCAGCCGCGCGCCCTCTCCCGCCCGCGCCGACGCCACGGTGATCTGCTGCGCGCCGTACGCCTCGTACAGCCGGCCCCGGCCGTCGTTGACGGTGACGATCATCGCCGCGCCGGCCGCGGTCGCGTTGGCCGCGCGGGTCTTGGCGTCGACCGTGTCGGACCGCTCGACCACGACCGCCTTGCCGCGGGCGTCCAGGCCCTCGTAGTCGGCCGCGGCGCCCTCGCCGGCGTACACGGTGGCGAGCTTGCGGGTGCCGTCCTTGAACGCCGTGCCCGCCTGGCCGGTCAGCTGTACGTCGGCACCGCTGCCGGTTTCCGCGTCGAGGAACTCCTCGCGCAGCCGCCAGCGCGTCATGAAGCTGAACTCGCCCTTGGTGATCCGCTCGGTCGGGCTCAGATAGACCGTGTCGTAGTACGGCAGCAGCACGAACTGCGAGTCGAAGCCGATGCCGCCGGTGCCCGTGCCGTCCGCGTACATGCGGTGGTAGTCCAGGACCGTCTGCGAGACCTCGGCCTCCTTCGGCGCCCGCACGTTCGCCGCGTGCGCCTTGCTCGCGTCCAGCGTGACCGTGGTGGGGCCGGACAGCACCGTCTCCGGGGCGGTCAGGAAGGCCACGCCCAGTGCGTCGGGGCTGTCCCCCGGCACGTCGAGGTACGACCACGCGGTGTAGGTGCCGACGGGCATCCGCAGCGTCCGGGAACCGTCCACGAGCACGTTGAACGGCGCGCTGTTGCCCTCCCACGTCAGGGCGACGACGCCGGCGGCCGGATTGCCGGCGCGGTCCTTCAGCTCCAGCGTGAGGTCGTACAGCTCGCGCTCCTTGTACAGCGCGAAGCCCGTGTGGGCGGCGACCGCTCCGGTGGCGGCGTCGGTGGCGGTGAGCTGGCCCGAGAAGGACGTGTCCGCCGGCACGTTCGCCGGGTCCAGCGTCAGCTTCACGTCGGCGGTGCCGCCCGCCGGGACCGTGACGGTCTTCGCCGACAGGGTGTACGCCGGGTCCTCGGTGTCCAGCGCCAGGTCCAGCGTGGCGTCCGCCGTACCGGTGTTGCGGTAGGTCACCGTGCGCTCGGCCGCCGCGGCGCCGTCGTGCGGCCACTTGTAGACCGCGGCCGGGACTGAGCCGGTGGCCTCGATCGTGGTGTGCAGGGTGGCGGGGATGTCGAGGCGGCCGGTGCCCATCTCGTACGGGCTGTAGTCCGTCAGCTTCTTCGACGCCGACATCAGCGCGTCCTTGACGCGCTGCGCGTCCCAGTCCGGGTGCGCCTGCTTCACGATCGCCGCCGCGCCCGCCACGTGCGGGGTCGCCATCGACGTGCCGCTCATGGTGCGGTACATGCCGCCCGTCCAGCCCGGCACCGCCTGCGAGGCGGCGGCGGAGATGTCCACGCCGGGCCCGGAGATGTCCGGCTTCAGGGCGTACGAACCCGTCAGCGGGCCCTGGCTGGAGAACGAGGCGCGCCCGTCGCCCTTGTCCACGGCGGCGACCGTCAGCGCCGCCGCGGCGGAGCCGGGCGAGCCGATGGTGCCGGGGGAGTAGGCGTTGCCGGCCGCCACGACGTACAGCGGACCGCCGTTCGCCGACAGGGCGTTCAGCGCCTGCGACTCCGGGGTGTTGCCGTCGTCGCCGACCTGGGTGCCCAGGCTCATGGACACGACGTCGGCGCCCTGCGCCTTCGCCCACTCCATGCCCTCGACGATCCCGGACTCCGACCCGTAGCCGTCGTTCGCCAGCACCTTGCCGACGAGCAGGCCGGCGCCGGGCGCCACGCCCTTCTTCGCACCGCCCGAGGCGGCGCCGGAGCCGACGACCGTGGAGGCGACGTGGGTGCCGTGGCCGTGGCCGTCGGTGACCTCCTCGCCGGGGATGAAGCTCTTCGTGCCGACGAGGCGGTCCTTGACGTCCGGGTGCGTCGTGTCGATCCCGCTGTCCAGCACGGCGACCTTGACGCCCGTACCTTCGAGGCCCTCGGCCCACGCCTGCGGCGCGCCCACCTGCGGCACGGACTCGCTGAGGTCGGCCTCCACCCGGCCGTCCAGCCACAGCTTGCCGATGCCGCCGTCCAGCGTCCGCGAGTTCCGTGCGGCGGGGGTGACGGCGTCCCAGAAGGCGCGCGCGGTGTCCTTGTCGGCCTTCAGCGCCGTCGCGCCGATCGACTCGAGCGTACGGACCTTCGCCGCGCCCTTCGGCGTCGCGGGCGGCTGGGCGGAACGGGACTTCGGCGCGGCGGCGATCACCGGGATGCCGTCCGCGTGCGCGTCGTCCAGCCCCATCGCGGCGAGAGCGGTCACGTTGAACAGCCGCCGGTCCACCCGGTCCGCCGCCAGCAGCGGCAGCACCTCGGCGGGCAGCACGTACGTGTCCTCGCCGTAGCGCTCGATGTGCACGCCGGCCGTCGCCCCGTCGGGGCGGTCGACGGTCACCGTGTCGTCGCCGCCGGCGAGTTCCCGGTAGTGGACGACGTCGCCGGTGATCAGGGTGATGTCGTACGACGTGAGTGCGGCGCGGTCGGGGGAGTGCTCCGCCGTGGCCGGGTCCGCCTGCGCCGCGTTCTGCGGCAGCAGCAGACCACCGCCGAGCGCGACCGCGGTGGCGGTCGCGGCCAGCGCGGACCGGCGTCTGGATATGAAGGTCATGCACAGGATGTACACGGAACGATCACGTCCGCGCAGCGGCCCCTGGCGGGCGGGTAGCCGCCGTGGCGGCTTTCCGCCAGGGCTGAAACTGTCGTGATTACGACACGGGTGACGTCACCGCCCCGCCGTGCCGCCGCCCCGCTACGCCGCCGCCGACCCGCCCGTCCCCGGCATCAGCGACCGGTGTACGCGCTTGAGCGCCCGCGTGCCGATCACCAGCACCGCCGGGACCTCGTCCGCGGGCAGCCGGCGGGCCAGCGCCAGCACGTCGACCACGATCTCGTAGTCCCGCAGCACCGTGGGCGGCACCCCGCAGGCGGTGGCCACGGCCGCGTACGAGGCCGCCACGTCGGCGTACTCGATGACGGCCAGCCGGATGTCGACGTCGAGGTTGCTCAGGGAAGACGCGTCGAGGACGGGCGGCTGCAGCACGTCGTCGTCGCGGAACTCGTCGGTCATGCCCCACACCCCCCGTGTTCGGACCGCGCACACCGATCGGACACCGTGAATATTCCCGCCGCACGGGCTGCCGTAGCCTCACCAGGGCCAGGAGATTCAGCCGATTCGAAACTGCCGGGAACCGGCAACGGACTTCTTTCAGCGTGCTGTTGTGAACAACGCGCCCAGCATCGGCCGCGTTCCCACCGTCCGCCCCACCAGTCGCAGCCCCTCCCACACCGTGACCTGGTTCGCCGTCAGCACCGGCTTGCCCAGCGCCTCCTCCACGGCGGGGATGTGGGCCGCCGTGTGCAGCGCCGTGTCCGGCAGCAGCACCGCCTCCGCCTCGGGGTGGTCGCCGGCCCGCGCCAGCTCCACCACCTGCTCCCGGCCCAGCGCGCCGACCTCCGCGGCCGTCACGATGCCGTGGGCCCGCGTCGAGACGACCTTCGCCCCCGCGTCGCGCAGGAACTCCGCGAACAGCCCCGCCACGTCCGCCGGATACGTCGCCGCCACCGCCACCCGCGTCACGCCCAGCGCGTGCACCGCGTGCGCGAAGGCGAAGGACGTCGAGGAGGCGGGCACCCCGGCCGCCGCCGACAGCTCGCGCACCTGCTCCAGCGCCCCGTCCCAGCCGTAGACGAAGCTCGCGGACGTGCACGCCCACACCACCGCGTCCACCTCCCCCAGCCCGTCGAGGGCGGCCGTCAGCCGCGGCAGCGCGCCCATCCGCAGCAGGGCGTCGACGCGGTGCGCGTCCTCGCCGATCTCCGTGTGGGCGACCCGCAGGGGCACGCCCAGCAGCGACCCGAGGGCCGGGTAGTCGTCCTCCGCGGAGTGTCCTGGGTACAGGAAGCCGATGGTCATGGGTGCCCTCTTCCCCGTAACGGCCGGATCAGACGGCTGTTACGTCCATCCGGCGGACGCGGACCACCGCTGCCGCCGCCTCTCACAACGGCTCCGAAGCCCGCCCCACACCGGCTCCGAGGCCCTGCCTCACACCGGCTCCGAGGCCCCGCCCCACTGCGCCCGCGCGGCCGGGTCCAGCAGCGCCTGGTACGGGCCCACCGCCTGCGCGCCGATCCGGCGCAGCGCCGCGAACATGGTGACCTGGTTGGCCGTCAGCACCGGCAGCCGCAGCTCCGCCTCCAGCTGCGGGATCGCGTCGTACGTCGGGAGGTTGGTGCAGCTGATGAACAGCGCGTCCGGGCGCTCCGCCCCCACCGCCCGCCGGGCCATGTCCATCACGTCGCGGTAGGGCACGCGCCAGATCAGCCGGGTCAGCCCGAGGTCCGCCCGCCCGGTGACCTGGACGCCGTCCTCCGCGAGATACGCGGCCAGCGCGTCCGTCACCGACCGCGTGTACGGGGTGACCAGCGCCACCCGCCGGGCGCCCAGCAGCCGCAGCGCCTCCGTCATCGCCCCGGACGTCGTCACCGCCGGCACCCGCGCCGCGGCGGCGATCGCGGCGGCCACCGCCCGCTGCCCGGCGTGCCCGTCGACGAAGCTGCCCGAGGCGCAGGCGTACGCGATGACCTCCGGCTCCACGGCGACCAGGGCCCGCGACGCCTCGCGCAGCGTCGCGTGCTCGCTGACCAGCCGGGCCAGGTCCACGCTCACCTCGGCCGGCACGTACGGGGTGCGGGTCAGATGGAGCGACACGTCGGCGGGCGTCCAGCGCCACAGCTCCCGGTCCAGGGCGAAGTCGAACGGGGCGACCACCCCGACACCGCGCTGGGGCCGCGGGCCCCCGAGGAAGGAGACGTCCATCGGCCGCCCTCATTCTTCCGTGGTGCGACGAACTCTGTCCACGACGGTAGGGCTGCCCGCCGAGTGCGGTCAATCCTCACAACTCGGGCGACCGTACGCCGTTCCCGCCGCCCCCGTGGCAAGGAGGCGATTCGCGGGTAAGGCTGTGCACACGGCGAGGCAGTGAGGGAGTGGCGATGACGCAGCTGGCGGGGCTGACGGCGGTCCGGATCGTCGAGGGGTACCGGACGGGCGCGTTCAGCCCGGTCGACGCCGTGGAGGCGGCGCTGGAACGGGCGCGCGAGGCGCAGTCCCGTACCAACGCGTTCGTGTACGTCGACGCGGACGGCGCCCTGGAGCAGGCCCGCGCGGCGGCGCTCAGATGGCGGCGCGGCGAGCCCGAGGGGCTGCTGGACGGGGTGCCGGTGACCGTGAAGGACATCATGCTGCAGCGCGGGCGCCCCACCTTCCGCGGCTCGTCGACCGTGAAGGACACCGGCTCCTGGGACGAGGACGCGCCCGCCGTGGCGCGGATGCGCGAACACGGGGCGGTGTTCCTCGGCAAGACCACGACCCCCGAGTTCGGCTGGAAGGGCGTCACCGACAGCCCCCGGTACGGGGTGACGGTCAACCCGCACGACCCCGCGCGCACCGCCGGCGGTTCCAGCGGCGGCTCCGCGGCGGCGGTAGCGCTGGGCGCGGGGGCGCTGAGCCTGGGTACGGACGGGGGCGGCTCGATCCGCATCCCGGCGTCGTTCTGCGGGATCTTCGGGCTGAAGCCGACGTACGGACGGGTGCCGATCTACCCGCCGAGCGCCTTCGGCACCCTCTCCCACACCGGGCCGATGACGCTGGACGCGGCGGACGCGGCGCTGCTGATGGACGTGATCGCCGCGCCGGACCCGCGCGACTGGTCGGGGCTGGCCCCCGCGGCGGGCAGCTTCCGCGAGGGGCTGGACGCCGGGGTGAAGGGCCTGCGGGTGGCGTACAGCGCGTCCTTCGGCGGCCAGGTGCCCGTCGACAAGGAGGTCGCGGCGGCGGTACGGGCCGTCGCCGGGCGGCTGGCGGACCTCGGCGCGTACGTCGAGGAGGCCGACCCCCCGTTCGGCGAGCCCCTGGCCGCTTTCCACACCCTGTGGTTCGCGGGCGCCGCCCGGGTCGTCCAGCCGCTGGGCCGCGAGCAGCGCGAACTGCTCGACCCGGGGCTGCGGGAGATCACCGGGCAGGGGGCGCGGATCACGGCGCTGGAGTATCTGGCGGCGGTGGACGAGCGGATGCGGCTGGGGTCGGCGATGGGCCGCTTCCACCAGTCGTACGACCTGCTGGTGACGCCCACCATGCCGCTGACGGCCTTCGAGGCGGGCGCGGAGGTGCCCGCGGGCCGGGGCTTCACCCGGTGGACGGGCTGGACGCCGTTCACGTACCCCTTCAACATGACCCAGCAGCCCGCGGCGACCGTCCCCTGCGGGACGGACGGGCAGGGCCTGCCCATCGGCGTACAACTCGTCGCGGCCCGGCACCAGGACGCGCTGGTGCTGCGGACCGCGCACGCGCTGTACGGGGCGGGGGCGGCCGTACGGCCGGTTCCGGCCGCCGGCTGACCGTCACACCCGCCGGAAGCCGAGGGTCTCGCCGAGCGCCCCCGCCCGCCACAGGTCCTGGCAGGCGTCGGCCATCGCGTCCAGGCCCTCGACGACCGTGCCCCACACGATGCCGGGCACCCAGCCCTGGTCGCCGTTGATCAGCAGGTTGTTGCGCTCGTAGAACAGCGCCAGGTCCACCACGCGCGCCCCGACGGGGGACCGGTACCCGTACGAGGACGTGCCGAGCTGGGTGCCGGTGAAGCTGAAGTAGCAGAGGTCGCCGGGTATCGGGGTCACCGTCGGGTTCTCCAGCGGGGGTTCGGCGGGGGCGAACGCCGGCAGCAGGGTGTAGATCTCGTTCCGCGCGTACTTCGCGTGGTACACCTCCCCGCCCAGGGGCAGCGCGTTCCAGACGGCCTCGCAGGTCAGGGGCGCGCGATCGGCGAGCAGCCGGGCCGTGCAGCTCACCTGGCGCCGGGCCAGCACGACTTCCACATACCGTTCGGTCATCCCCCGAGCCTCCCCGGGGAATCCGCCGGTATGCCCCGGTCAGCGCCTTCCGTGGATGATAACGGAAAGATAACGCCCGAATATACGTTCAATAACCTCGCTGGGGGCCCGGGCATATTTCGCCGGTCAAGGGCAGGCGCACACCTTGTCTGATCACCGGCCCTCCTTGGAGGTTGGAACCCGCATGGCTCACTACCCGAACCTGTCCCGCCGAGGCTTCCTGACCAGGACCGCGGCCGTCGGGGGGCTGCTCGCGGTCCCCGGCGCCCTCACGGCCTGCAGCAAGACCGACGAGGGCGGCGCCGCGAAGGCCGAAGGCGGCAAGGGCGTGCTGGACAAGCTCAAGGAGCAGGGCTTCGTCCGCGTCGCGTACGCCAACGAGGCCCCGTACGGCTACAAGGAGGGCGACGAACTCAAGGGCGAGGCACCCACGCTCCACCGGGAGATATTCAAGGCGCTCGGCGTCGACGAACTCCGGCCCACCCTCTCCGAATGGGACGGTCTGATCCCCGGCCTGCAGGCCGGCAAGTACGACGTGATCAGCGCCGGCATGGCGATCACGCCGGAGCGCTGCGCCAACGCCCTCTTCTCCGAGCCCGAGTTCATCTCGCCCACCGCGATGATGGTCGGGAAGGGCAACCCGGAGGGCCTCACCGACCTCGCCTCCGCCAAGCAGGCCGGCGTCACCATCGGCGTCATGTCCGGCGCCGTGGAGGGCGACTACGCCGAGGGCGCCGGTATCGACGGCGGAAAGATCAAGACGCTGCAGAGCTCCCAGGACGGCGCCGACGCCGTCAAGGCCGGCCGCGTCCAGGCGTTCCTGCTCACCGGTATCTCGCTGCGCTGGCTCGCCAAGACCAACCCGGAGACCCAGGTCACCGACCCCTTCCTGCCCGAGCTGAACGGGGTCAAGCAGTACAGCCCGGGCGGCGCGGTCTTCCGCAAGGGCAGCGAGGACCTGCGCGACGCCTTCAACGAGCAGCTGAAGAAGATCACTTCTGACAAGCAGCGGTTCGTCGGCCTCATCGGCCAGTACGGCTTCACCGAGACAGAGGTCCCGCCGGCCGAGCTGAAGACCGCCGACCTGTGCAAGGGCTGATCCCCGCCCATGGGTGACTTCCTCGACGTACTGCTCGACAACAGATCCGATGTCCTCGACGGGCTGTGGACCACCATCCAGGCGACCGTCTACGGCGCCGCTCTGGCCCTGGTGCTGTCCTTCGCGCTCGGCCTGTCGGCCCTGCACCGGCTGCTGCTCGTGCGGGGGCTGTCCCGGACGGTCGTGGAGTTCTTCCGCGGCACCTCGCTCTACATCCAGCTCTTCTGGCTCTACTACGCGATGCCGCAGCTGCTCGGCTACGAACTCGACCCGCTGTTCTGCGGCGTGGTCGCCTTCGGGCTCAACTACGGCGCCTACGGCTCCGAGGTCGTACGCGGCGCGGTCAACGCCGTACCGCGGGCCCAGCGCGAGGCCGCCGTGGCCCTCAACATGACACCGCTGCAGCAGATGCGCCGCGTGGTGCTGCCGCAGGCGTGGGTCCAGATGATCCCGCCCTTCGCCAACCTGCTCATCCAGCTGGTCAAGTGCACGCCGCTGCTGTGGCTGATCTCGGTCGCCGACCTGATGACCGTCATGGAGGGCCTGCGCAAGCGCACCGGCGACACGGTCGAGGCGTATCTGACGCTGCTCGTCATGTACTTCGTCCTCGCCGCGGCGCTGACGTTCCTGATGAACGCGCTGGAGCGGTCCGCCGCCGCCCGGCTCGGCCGGCGCCCGGGGACGGGCAGCCTGCTGCGCAGCCGCAGCACCACGAAGGCGGGTGTCGCCTGATGGACTGGAACGCCGTACAGGACGCCCTGCCGCTGCTGCTGGAGGGCTTCAGGACCACGGTGCTGGCGACCGTGCTGGGCATCCTGGTCGCCGCCGTGCTGGGCCTGGCGACCGCCATGGCCGGGCGGGCCCCGACCCGGCTGGTCACCGTGCCGGTGAAGCTGCTGATGGAGTTCGTCCGCTCCACCCCGCTGCTGGTGCAGCTGGTGGGCGCGTACGCCTTCTTCACCTCGGTCGACCCGCTGACCATCGGCATCGCCGTCCTCGGCATCCACTACGCCACCTACACCTCCGAGGTGTACCGCGCCGGTATCGACGCGGTGCCCCGCGGCCAGTGGGAGGCGTGCCGGGCGCTGTCGATGTCGCCCCGGCGGACCTGGCAGGCCGTGGTGCTGCCGCAGGCGGTGCGCAACGTGCTGCCGGCGCTGGGCAACTACGCGATCTCCATGTTCAAGGAGACGCCGTTCCTCGCCGTGATCACCGTGGAGGAGATGGTCTTCGAGGCCCGTCAGTACGGCGCCGACCACTTCGCCTACACCGAGGCGTTCACGCTCGCCGGCGTGATCTTCCTGCTGGCGAGCTACCCGACCTCGCTGATGATGAGAAAGCTGGAGAAGCGACTTGGCCACTGACCAGCCCCTGAAGGAAGCACCCGAGCCCGGGGACGCGCCGGCCGCGACCCCCGACGGGCCCCTGGTCCGCTTCGACCAGGTCGTCAAGCGGTACGGCGACCACACCGTCCTCGACCGCCTGGACTTCGACGTCCAGCGCGGCCAGCACGTCACGCTGATCGGACCCTCCGGCTCCGGCAAGACCACCATCCTGCGGCTGCTGATGACCCTGGAGCGGGTCAGCGACGGCGTGATCTGGGTGGACGGCGACCCGCTCACCCATGTCCAGGGCCCCGACGGAAGACTCAGGCCCGCGAACGAGAGGCATCTGCGGCAGGTACGGCGGAAGATCGGCATGGTCTTCCAGCAGTTCAACCTGTTCCCCAACATGAAGGTGCTGCAGAACATCATCGAGGCGCCCGTCAACGTCCTCGGCCTGTCGAAGGACGAGGCGGAGGCGCGCGCCCGCGAACTCCTCGAACTCGTCGGCCTCTCCGACAAGATCGACGCGCACCCCACCCAGCTCTCCGGCGGCCAGCAGCAGCGCGTCGCCATCGCGCGGGCCCTGGCCATGCGGCCGGAGATCCTGTTGCTGGACGAGGTGACGTCGGCGCTCGACCCGGAGCTCGTCGCCGGCGTGCTGGATCTGCTGCGGGACATCGCCCGATCGACTGATATCACGATGCTCTGTGTCACCCATGAGATGAATTTCGCCCGGGACATCTCGGACCGGGTCCTGATGTTCAACGAGGGCCGCGTGATCGAGCAGGGATCTCCCGAGAAGATCTTCAGCGCGCCCGAGCACGAGCGGACCAGGGAGTTCCTCTCGGCGATCCTCTGAGACGCACCCCCCGCGCCGCGCCGTGGGCATATGCCATCGGCAAAGTCCGAGGTGGCGGGCCGGATCCGGCCCGCCACCCGGTCGTCCGGGCCTCGTCAACTCGCGCCCGGACGGTCGCCGTTCACGGCTATCGTGGAAGCAACCGCCCTGCGGGTGCCACAGGATCACGCCCTCCCGTGGTCACCGGCAGCGACGACTGGTTCTCGAACAGTAACGCTCCGTCGGTCAGGGGGCACCGTGGCTGTGAAGCCCGAACCCACGGCACCGTTCCACTCGGTGCAGCACGCCTTCCGCGTGCTCGAATCCGTCACCCGGCACCACGACGGCGTCAGCGCGGCGGAACTCGCCCGCGAGACCGGCCTCCCCGGGGGCCATCTCGCCCACATGATGATCATGTTGCGCCGCGAGGGGTACGTCGAGCAGATCGCCGACGGCTCCTATGTGGTCGGCGAGTCCCTCGTCCTCCTCGGCTCCACCGCCGACCGCACCCGCGCCCTGCAGAACAAGCTGCAGACCGCCCTCGACGCCCTGCGCGAGAGCACCGGGGCCGCCATATACCTCAGCCGCTACGAGGACGGCGAGATCAGGGTCACCCACGTCTCCGACGGACCCGCCGCCCCCCGGGTCAACGAGTGGGTCGACTTCCGCTCCGCCGCCCACGCCACGGCCATCGGCAAGTGCCTCCTGCTGCAGCTCGACCTCGACGCCCGGCGCGACCACCTCTCCCGCCACCGCATCGCCCGGCTCACCTCCCGGACCGTCACCAACGAGAAGGCGTTCCTCGCCACCCTCGACCGGCACCCTGTCACCGTCCCCACGCTCGACCTGCAGGAATACGCCCTGGGCACGGTGTGCTCGGCGGTCCCCCTGACGGCCGGCTCCAGGGTCGGCACCCTGGCGCTCTCGCTGCCCCTGGAGAGCGCCCACCGGCTCCGCGCCGCCACGGACGCGCTCAACCGCAGCGCGGCGCCGCTGCTGCTGTCCATGGCGATCTAGATCACATCCACGGGTGGTCGGGACCACTGACCGGGACCCTGTAGAGTTGAGGACGTCAAGCGCCGCTAGCTCAGTTGGTTAGAGCAGCTGACTCTTAATCAGCGGGTCCGGGGTTCGAGTCCCTGGCGGCGCACTACGGAACGATCAAGGCTGGACAGCGCTCTGCGCGGATTCCGGCCGAGTCAGGCGCCGCTAGCTCAGTTGGTTAGAGCAGCTGACTCTTAATCAGCGGGTCCGGGGTTCGAGTCCCTGGCGGCGTACCGATCGTTCCGTACCACTGGGCGTTCCCGAGGATTCGGGGACGCCCAGAGTCGTTTGCGGGAGGTCCCGTCCGGGAGCTGCGACGCCACCGCCGGGGAATAACCGGAGACCCGCTCCGATTGACGGTTGAAGGCACATCACCCGCACCGCAATCCTGGAGGCCCGCCGCCATGTCGTCCGACGCCGCCGCCGTCCCGCTCTCCGTACTGGACCTCGCCACCGTCGGCACCGGCCATACCGCCGCGCAGGCGCTGCGCACCTCCGTACGGCTCGCGCAGACCGCGGACACCCTCGGCTACACGCGCTACTGGGTCGCCGAACACCACTCCATGCCCGGCGTCGCCTCCTCGTCCCCCGCGGTGATCCTCGCCCACCTCGCCGCCCACACCGGCCGCATCCGGCTCGGCTCCGGCGGCGTCATGCTCCCCAACCACGCGCCGCTCGTGATCGCCGAGCAGTTCGGCACCCTGGAGGCGCTCGCGCCTGGCCGCGTCGACCTCGGACTCGGCCGCGCACCGGGTACGGACGGGGCCACGGCGGCGGCGCTGCGCCGCACGACGACGCTCCCCGAGGGGGCGGACGAGTTCCCCTCCCAGCTCGCGGAGCTGACGCACTTCCTGGACGACGACTTCCCGCCCGGCCACCGCTACGCCCGCATCCACGCCGTCCCCGGCCCGGTACAGGGCAAGGCCCCCGGCGGGGTCCAGTCCGCCGACCGGCCCGCGATCTGGCTCCTCGGCTCCTCCGGCTTCTCCGCCCGGCTCGCCGGCGAACTCGGCCTGCCCTTCGCCTTCGCCCACCACTTCTCGGCGGCGAACACACTCCCGGCGCTGGACCTCTACCGCTCCTCCTTCCGCCCCTCGGCGGCGCTGTCCGCCCCGTACGCCATGATCGGCGTCTCGGCGCTCGCGACGGAGGACGCGGCGGAGGCGGACCGCCAGGTCCGCACGCAGGCCCTGTCGATGCTCCGGCTCCGCACGGGCCGCCCCGGCCTGGTCCCGTCCCCGGAGGAGGCGGCGGCGTACGACTTCAGCCCCCTGGAGTCGGAGTTCACGGACAGCTGGCTCGCGAACGTCGTCCACGGCACCCCGGACGAGGTCGTCACAGACCTGCGCGCGCTGACCGCCCGCACGGGCGCCCAGGAACTGATGCTCACGGCCCCGGCACACAGCGGCGACGCACGAGTCCGCTCGTACGAACTCCTGGCGAAGGCGTGGGGGCTGCCGGTCCATTGACCGGCAGCCCCCACATCGGGTGCGGCCGGTGGGATTCGAACCCACACGGGGTCTCCCCCACTGGCACCTAAAGCCAGCATGACTGCCAATTCCATCACGGCCGCGCGCTGGTCATGCTACCCGCAGGCCTCCGCCGCACCCAAGGTCCGTTCGCTATGGCCGGGCAACGCCCCGGCACCACGTGTCCGTGACCGCGTGGCAGTTCGGGCACAGGAAGCGGAGGTTCTCCGGGCGGTTGTCGAGCCAGTCGCCGTTGATGTGGTCGATCTCCAGCGTGATCGGGTCGCCCTGCCACGTCGTGTCGTTGCCGCACTCCGCGCAGCGTTCCGGGCGGCCGGTTTCCAGCAATGCGCGGCGCAGCATGAACGTCCTCGTTCTGCGGCCGTTGGCGGAGAGGACGAGGATCTCCTCCGGCGGGATGCGCCGGACCCGTCCTGGTCTGCCCCGCTGGTGCGCCTGGCCGAGGAAGTGCGAGGTGTCGAGGCCTTCCTCGGCCACCCATGTGCGCAGCGCCTTCCTCGTGGTTGCGGTGTCCGGGATCCCGAGGCTGCGGAGTGTCTCCGCGATGGACCGCGAACCGGTCACCGCCGCGCTGAGCACCTCCGCGGGCGGGCACGCCCGGCGTCTCCTGGGACGGCGTGCCATATGCGACACGTCGATGCCCATCTCGTCGAATCGACGGAAGAGGTGGCGCTCGAGGCTGTCGTAGGGTCGGGTGCCCAGGTGGGCGATGACCGCCTCGATGTCGCCGCACACCCGCGCCGCCTCGGTGAGGCGCTCCCTGGTGTACCGCTGCGGCCTGCTCACGCGGCCGCCCTCCTGTTGGCCCGCCCCCGGTAGGTGTCCGTGGCCGCATGGCAGTTGGGGCAGAGCAGGCGGAGGTTCCTTGCGCGGTTGTCACGCCAGTCGCCGTCGATGTGGTCCACCTCCAGAGGCAGCGGACGGCGCCGCCACTGCGGCCCCTGGCCGCACCGGGCGCACCGCTCGGGTACGCCGATGCTCAGTAGCGCCCGCTTCAGGCGGTCTCCGGGAACGCGGCGCGCCGTCGCCGGGTCCTGCCGGACGAGGCGTTCCTCCGGGCGGCGCCAGCGGAGCCGCAACCGCTCCCCTTTGGCTGACCGGACGAAGTGGGACGTGTCGATGCCCATCGACCGGACGCGGCGGCTGATGTGCGTATGGTTTCCGCCGACCACGGCCAAGCCCAGGTGCTGCAGCACCTCGCACATGTTCGTGGAGGCCGCGACCGCCTCGGCCAGCCGGTCCCTGGTCCAGCGCGCCCCGTTCTCCGTTGCGAAGTGCGACGTGTCCACTTCCAGCTTCCGCATCCGCTCCCGGAGGTACCGCCGCGTCCCGCTCCGCGGATCCACCCCCAACCGCTCCAGCGTCTCCGTCAGCGTTCCCGACGCCGCGGCCGCCTCCGTGAGTCGTTCGCGGGTGTACGGACTTGCCCCCATGGTGTTGCCCCTCCGACGAAGTTTCCGTCCTCGTACAGAGCAACGATCGGACTATCGTAAGGTTACGTAGAGTGAGTGCTCTTCCGCCCAGGAGGGCGAATCCGTCACTCCGGGGAGTCGGAGCGGGGGGATCGCGGTCCTCAGGCCTCGACCTTCAGGTCCTTCAGGAGCTTGGCCACGTGGCCGGTCGCGCGCACGTTGTACCAGGCGTGTTCGACCTTGCCCGCCTCGTCGACGACGATCGTGGAGCGGATCACGCCGGTGACCTTCCTGCCGTACATCGTCTTCTCGCCGAAGGCGCCGTACTGCTCCAGCACCGCCTTGGACGGGTCGCCCACCAGGGTGACCTTCAGGGACTCCTTCTCGCGGAACTTCGCGAGCTTCTCCGGCTTGTCGGGCGAGACGCCGATGACGTCGTAGCCGGCGGACGCCAGGAGGTCGAGGTTGTCCGTGAAGTCGCAGGCCTGCTTCGTGCAGCCGGGGGTGAGGGCCGCCGGGTAGAAGTAGACGATGACCTTGCGGCCGGCGTGCTCGGCGAGGGAGACCTCGTTGCCGTCGGCGTCGGGGAGGGTGAACGCGGGGGCGGTGTCTCCGGGCTTCAGGCGGTCGCTCATGAGTGCGAGGGCTCCTCTTTGCGGGTGACGGCTATTGCGGGGTCGATATCGCAGTCGAGCCTAGCGGCTGACAGACTGTGCACATCGGACAAGCCTGACGGGCGATACGGCGACCCGCGGCGAGGCAGAGCGGAGGCAGCGCGGTGTCGGATGCCAGGACCCCGGCGCAGATCGAGGCGGCGATCGTCCGCCGCAGGCAGGAGCTGGCGGCGACGCTCGACGAACTCGCGACGCGGGTGCACCCGCAGGCGATCATGAGCGATGTACGGGCCCGTACGCTCGGCGCCGTCGACCAGGCCGCGGGCCGCGCCTTCGTCGCCGCGAACCGGGCCGTCACCGGGGTGAAGTCGCAGCTGGTGGCGGCCGACGGCTCGCCGCGGCTGGACCGGGTGGTGCCCGTGGCGCTGGCGGCGGTGGCCGTGGTGGGGCTGCTGGCGCTGGGCTCGCGGCGGCCCCGCAAGGGCAGCCGGCGCCGCTGAGCGGGCCGCGGGCCAACCCCGGTGGCAGCGGCCGTCCCCCCGCGCGGGTACCGTCGTACCGTGACTGACTCCTCCCCGCCGACCCACGACAAGCTCCCCATCCGGATGCTGCACGACCGCGTGCTCGTCCGCACCGATACGACCGAGGGCGAGCGCCGCTCGTCCGGCGGCATCGTGATCCCCGCGACCGCGCAGGTGGGCAAGCGCCTGTCCTGGGCCGAGGTGGTGGCCGTGGGGCAGAACGTGCGGACGGTGGAGCCCGGCGACCGGGTGCTCTACGACCCGGAGGACCGCGGCGAGGTCGAGGTGCGCGGCATCGCGTACGTGCTGCTGCGGGAGCGCGATCTGCACGCGGTGGCCGCCGAGCGGCTGGAGGGGTCCGCGGACTCGACCGGGTTGTATCTGTAGGAACGCGGGCGGCCCTTTCAGGAACGCGGGCGGTCCCTTCAGGACTGCGGGCGCTCCTTTCAGGACCGCGGGCCGGGTGGACCGCCCCGCCGGCGGTCAGCTCCCGGGGGAGCGCAGGAGCAGTGCCGTGATGTGGTCCGCCGGGACCGCCCGGCTGTAGAACCAGCCCTGCGCCGTGTCGCAGCCGATCGCCCGCAGGCGCTGTGCCTGGTCCTCCGATTCGACGCCCTCCGCCGTCACCGACAGCCCGAGCTGGTGGGCGAGGTGTACCAGGGCCTCGACGATCGTCTCGTCCGCCGGGTTCGGGTGCTCCGCGTCGCGGAAGCCGCGGACGAAGGAGCCGTCCAGCTTCAGCGTCGTCACCGGCAGCCGGCTGAGGTAGGCGAGGTTCGAGTAGCCGGTGCCGAAGTCGTCGATGGCGATCCCGACGCCCATCTCGTGCAACTCCTGCAGGGCCTGCAGCGGGCGCCCCGCGGAGCCCATCACCGCGGACTCCGTCAGCTCCAGCTGGAGGAGCCCGGGCGGCAGCCCCGTCTCCTTCAGGATCGACGCCACGTCCGCCACCAGGTCGGAGTCCCACACCTGGCGCACGGCGACGTTGACGCTGACGAACACGGGCTCGTCCGGCCTCGACTGCTGCCACGCGTGGGCCTGCCGGCAGGCCGTACGCAGCACCCAGCGGCCGAGGGGGACGATCGCCCCATTCTCCTCAGCCAATCCGATGAACCGATTCGGCGCGAGCAGTCCGAGCCGCGGATGCCGCCAGCGCACCAGCGCCTCGACGCCGCGTACGGCCCCGTCGCCGAGCCCCACGAGCGGCTGGTACGCCAGCTGGAACTCGCCGCGTTCCACCGCCGGGCGCAGTCCCGAGGAGAGGGCCTGGCGGGTCATGCGGTGCGCGTTGCGCTCGGGGTCGAAGAGCGTCCAGCGGGCCTTGCCGTCGGCCTTCGCCCAGTACAGCGTCGTGTCGGCGGCCTGCATCAGCGCCGTGGCCGTCGTGCCGCGCGCGACGCGTTCCACCACGCCGATGCTCGCGGAGACCGACTGCCGCTGCCCGGCCAGGTCGAACGGTTCCTGCAGGGCGCTGAGCACCGCCGAGGCGAGTTCGCTGACCTGGTCGGTGCCGGTGGAGTCGGCGATGAGCACGGCGAACTCGTCCCCGCCGAGCCGGGCCACCAGATGTCCGCCGGCGCACTGGGTGAGCCGCTGGCCGACCGCGGCGAGCAGCCGGTCGCCGGTGCGGTGGCCGAGGGTGTCGTTGATGGCCTTGAAGCCGTCGAGGTCGAGGTAGAGCAGCCCGATCCGGCCGCTGCCCCCGGGGTCCCGGGCTCCGTCCCTAGTGCCGGGGGCTCCCTCGCGGGCGCCTTCGCGGGCTCCCTCGCGCGCTCCGTCGCGGGCCCCTTCCAGGGCCGCGGAGAGGCGCTCGAAGAACAGGGCGCGGTTCGGCAGCCGGGTGACCGCGTCGTGCATCTGCAGATGCCGCAGTGTGGCCCGCAGCTCCCGGTCCTCGCCGACGTCGGCCACCGACAGCAGGGCGCCGCCGGCGGGCAGCGGGGTGATCGTTACTTCAGCCCACAGCGGCGAGCCCGTCGCCGTGGTCAGCCGCCGCGACACCTGCAGCAGGGGCCGCCGCCCCTGGAGTACGTCGATGAAGGAGCCCCACATCCACGGCTCGTCGCGCAGCTCGCACAGATCGGCGGCGGAGGCGCCGGTGAGGGCGCCGGGACCCGCGGTGTCGGCCGTGCCGGGCAGCGCGAAAAGGGTGAGCATCCGTTCGTTGGCCGTACGCAGCAGCCCGTCGCTGCCGATGACGGCCATCGCCAGATGCGCCGACTGGAAGGCGCCACGGAAGTCCTCCGCGTCGGCCGGCGCCGCGGCAGCCAGATGACGCTCCGTGACCAGTGTCGCCGTGGTGCCGGTCCCGCAGACCGGCCCGCCCAGGGATCCGCTCACCGCTCGCTCCCGCCCGTAGGGGGCACACGTGAAGGCGTGCGGCGGCCCTGAACAGCGCCGCCGTCACGCGGGAAATGTGCCGATCATAGAGGCAGTCCGGCGTGTCGATCCAGCAGCGCCGTGAGCCCTGGACCCACGGTACCCCCGCGAGTGGCCCGCAACTGCCCGGTTGTGAACGCGCCCGTCCACGTCTGCTCGAAAGTGACTCTCTGTAAACCTCAGTTCGATCACGCCCGCCGGGCGCCGCTCACCCGGCTGGCGCAGGTGAACAGGGCATGTGCCGACAAAAGCGCAGAGGGTGGGGCTTGTTCGGTAAGTCCGCATTCGTGAGCCGACGGGGTCGATGTGGTGCAGACAGGGCGCATAGCCAGGCTGGGTGAGGCAGGGTCGGACAGCCCGCGCGGGGCAAGGGCCCGGCGGATAACCGCGGTGGCCGGTTCGGTCGCCGCGCTCATAGCCAGCTCGTTCGTCGCAGGTCCGGCGGGGGCGGACGCACCCCGCCCGTGCGCCCTCGAACGCACCGACGCGCATCACTCGGAGGGCGTCGACACCTGGAACGCCGCCTATCCGCAGCCGCGGAAGTCGCTGAACGCGGTGATGGTGTTCCTCTCCTTCCCCGACGCGGAGCCGCGCACCGGCACCGCCGAACTGGCCGCGGACCACTTCCCGGCCACCTCCGAGTTCTTCGCCCGCTCCTCCTACGGGCGCTTCAAGCTCCGCGCCACACCGCTGCCCCGGTGGATCGAGATGCCGTCACCGTCGACGGCGTACGACATCCAGCGCGACTGGGCCCCCGACCGGCGGGCGCGCTATCTGCGCGACGCGGTCGCCGCGGCCGACGCCAAGGTCGACTTCCGCGACTACGACATCGTCTACTTCGTCGCCGACCCCGACGCGCCCGGCGTCGACTCCGACGCCACGAAGGTCGTCAACTTCGACCGGCCCCTGGTCGCCGACGGCGCCCAACTACGCCGTATCGTCACCGTCTTCGAGCAGCACCCGCCGGACCGCAACGTCCTCGCCCACGAGACCGGCCACGTCTTCGACCTGCCGGACCTCTACCACCGGCCGGTGGACGGCAAGGCCGACTGGGACACGTACGTCGGCGACTGGGACGTGATGGGCAGCCAGTTCGGGCTGGCGCCCGAGCCCTTCGCCTGGCACAAGTGGCGGCTCGGCTGGATCACGGACGGCCAGGTGGCGTGCGTGCGGGAGACGGGGAGCAGCGTGCACTCGCTGCAGCCGCTGTCGGCGCCCGCGGCTGCGGCCACGCTGCGCAGCACGCGCATGATCGTCGTCCGTACGGGCGCGGACAGCGCCATCGCCGTCGAGGCGCGGGGACGGGCCGGGAACGACGCGGAGTCGTGTACGGAGGGCGTGCTCGTGTACCGGGTCCGGGCGCGGACGTCCTCCGGTGACGGTCCGATCGAGGTCCTCGACGGGCATCCCGGCTCGGACGCGTGCCACACCACGTCGGTGTACCCGCCGCTGGCCGATGCGCCGCTGGGGGTCGGGGAGAGCCTCGACCTCGCGTCGGACGGCGTGTCGGTGTCGGTGACGGGGCGCGCCGCGGACGGTTCGTGGACGGTGCGCGTGGACCGCGCGTGAACCCGTCCGCCCCATGACTGCGTCCCCCGGGCCCCGCCCCTGGCCCGGGGGGCGCGACCGCGTGGCCCCATGCCGTACGACGGCACGGGAAACGACGAAGGCCGAGTCCGACTGCGTTTCCGCAATCAGGACTCGGCCTTCGGCCGGGTACGCCGCCAGGGACTCGAACCCCGGACCCGCTGATTAAGAGTCAGCTGCTCTAACCAACTGAGCTAGCGGCGCCTGGTGAGACGACTCTAGCATCTGATCGGCCGAGATCGAAAATCGATATTCGGCCCGCGGCCCGGCCGCCCGGACGCACGCCCAGAGCACCGCCTGGGCCCCCGGCAGCCAGGGGTGACGGACCTCCGGGGCGACCAGCCAGCGCGTGCCGGGCAGCGGACCGGTCTCCGGTACCCGCAGGGGCGGGATCGTGACCGCGTCGCCCTCGCCGTGGCACAGCGGGCGCGGGATCGCGCCCGCCCACTGCTCCCAGGCCAGCAGCGAGGGCAGCCGGGCGGCCGTGCCGGGCGCGGCGAAGAGCAGCGTGCGGCCGCGGACCACGGCGACCGGTCCGCTGCCCGGTCCGTCGGACCAGAGGCGGTCGACGACCAGCCGCCCGTACAGCGAGGGCAGGCTCACCACGTCGAAGACCGTGCCGCACGGCAGCACGCTGGGAGCCGTGGGCCGTGCGGACCACAGGGCCAGCACACTGCGCGGGAAGGCGGAGGCGGAGGCCAGCCAGTCGGCTCCGGCCTGGGTGACGTACGCGGTGAGGGCCGGACCGGTGCCCTGGATGTCAGTGGTCATGGCATATGCCTACCGGCGGGCCGGGCGCGGGCCGCGGGCTTCCCCGGAAACGCGGACGTCGGACAGGGGGTGGGGGTATCCTCCCGGGCTTCCGGAAGCCGGGACCGGGCCCCGGCCGGCGTCAGTCGTCGGTCCGCGGTTCCTTGCCCTTCAGCAGGTCGCGGCCGAACTCGATCATCCGCTGGGCGTAGTCCACCGACCAGTCGGCCCGCTCGGCGACGGCCTCGGCGGTGAGCCGGTCGAAGCGGCGCGGGTCGGCGAGCTGGGCGGCGGCGATCGCCTGGTACTCGACGGCGCGGTCCGCGGCCGCGCGGAACGCCAGCGCCAGCTCCGTGGAGCGGGCGAGCAGGTCGCGCGGGTCGTCCAGGCCCTCCAGGCCGAAGAAGTGCTCGGGGTCGGCGACAGCCTCCTGCGGCTCGAAGATCAGCGAGGAGGGGCGGCGGGGAACGACACGGCCGCCCTCACCGGGGGTCTGAGCCGGCTGCGGCTCCGTCATGCGTGGTCCTCCAGTTCATTGGCCGCCTCCCATTGTCCCGTGCCGCGCAAGAGGGCGGGCATTCCGGGCGGTACGGCGGTGGGCGGCGCGCTCACACCCGTACGGCGTGCTCCGCCAGATGCGCCAGCACCGCCTGGTGCGCCTCCCAGCCGTCCGGGAACTTCACCTCCACGCCCAGGCGCACCGGCTCCGCCGACGGGTACTCGTCGAGCAGTTCGGGGATGCCCGCCCGGGTGACCACCACGCACGCGTGCCGGTGGCGGGACGCGAGCACGCACAGCCGGCCCGTCTCCAGATGGAACGCGGTGGCGTCCGGGCGGCCGGACAGCGGGTGCAGGACGACCGTCACGTCGAACTCCATGCCCTGCAGCCGGTTCGCCGTGTCGACGCTGACGCCCTCGACGCCGAGGGCGGTCAGCGCCGCGCGTACCGCGGCCGCCTGGTCCCGGTGGGCCGTGCCGACCGCGATCCGGTCGGCGCCCACGGCGGTGCCCTCGGGCTCGCGCTCCGAGTGGGCGACCGCACGCCGGTCCAGCAGCCGCCGTACGACCTGGGCCACGGCGGCGACGGCCTCCGGGTCGGTGCGCGGGGTGTGCCGGGGCGGCAGCTCCAGCAGGCCCCAGCCGGACTCCGCGGCGACCTCCAGCACCCGGTCGACCGGGGAGCCGTCGCCGGCGGCGGTCAGGCGCAGGGTGCGGTCGTCGGGGCCGGTGCCGCTGCGGAACGGGGTGAACGGGTAGAACGCCTCCGACACCAGCGGCGCCGCCGAGGCCGGCAGCCGCCACGACACCGGGAGCCGGCGCTGCGGCAGGTCAGGGTTGTGCGCGAGCAGCGTCGTCACGGCGCTCGCCGACGGGTCGTACGACAGACCCGCCCACTGCTCGGAGCCGACCACCGCGAACGGGTCCAGCTGCCCGGGGTCGCCCACGAACAGCGCCCGCTCGAACAGGCGGCCCACGGCCAGCAGCGAGTCGGAGCGCATCTGGTACGCCTCGTCGACGATCGCGTGCTCCCACGGCTCGGTGTCCTTCACCCACGCCCACTTGGCGGCGGTGGAGACCACGACGGGCAGCCCGGCGAGATCGCCGATCTTCGCGGACTTACGCACCTGCTCGTGCCGGTCGAGGAGCGGGTCGTACGGGCTGGGGTCGCTGCTGTGCAGCCTGCCGAGCGGCAGCTCGGGCTCGGCCACCGCGAGCCGGTCGACGAGATCGTCGACCTGCGCGTTCGTCTGGGCGACGATCATCAGCCGGCGCCCGGCGGCGGCCAGTTCGCGCGCGGCGCGGACCACGAGCGTGGACTTCCCCGCGCCGGGCGGCGAGTCCACGACGACGCCGCGGGCGCTCCCGCGCAGGGTGTCGCGCAGGATCTGCTCGGTGGCCAGCCCCGCGGCCTCCGCGGGCTCTTGCTCGGCGCTCACAGGAAGTCCTCCGCGGTGAGGGGGTCGGCCGCCTCAACCACCGCACCCCCGGCCGGCCCACCATGCGTCCACGGCGTGTCCTCGGGATCGGGCAGCCCCGCCCCACCCCTCGCGGCGTGCTCAAACCCGGTGAACACGACAACGTCCCCCCACTCGGGCACACTCCCCACCTCGGGGGTCTTCCCGCGCCCCATGCCACTGGTGAGCCGCAGCACGATGACCCTCCGGGGGGCGGTGTCGGCGCCGGGGTGCGAGGGGGTGGGGATGTGGGACGGGGTGCCGGGGTTCGAGGTGGCGGGGATGTGGGACGGGTGGCTGGGGTCCGAGGGGGCAGAGATGTGGGACGGGGTGCCGGGGTCCGAGGGGGCAGAGATGTGGGACGGGGTGCCGGGATTCGAGGTGGCGGGAATGTGGGACGGGTGGCTGGGGTCCGAGGGAGCGGGGATGTGGGACGGGGTGCTGGTCTGCGAGGCGGCGGGTTGCCATTCCAGCCCGTCCGGCGTTTGAGGACGAGGCGCGTCAGCGCCGATGCGGCCGGAGGCCGCCGGGGGGTCCGGGGGCGCAGCCCCCGAACACCCCGTGTCAAACGGTCACCGACCGCCGGAGGCCTGCGCGCGCAGCGCCCGCGCAAGATCATCACGAGCCTCGAGAACCAGCCGCCGCAAGGCAGGCGCCGCCCCCGCGCGATCGGACAGCCACGCATCGGTAGCCGCCAACGTACCGACGGAGTCCTGCAGCGCCGGATAGAACCCCCGCACCACGGCCATCCCGATCTCGATCGACCGCTCGGCCCAGATCCGCTCGATCACCTCGAAGTACTTCGACGCGTAGGGCGCCAGCAACTCCCGCTGCCCCGCCTGGTCGAAGCCCGCGATGGTCGCCTCCACGATCGCGTTGGACAGCTCGTCCGACTCCACGACCGACGCCCACGCCGCGGCCTTGACCTCCGCGGACGGCCGCGCCGCGAGGCACCGCACCGAATGCCGCTTGCCGGACGCCGTGTTGTCGCGCGCCAGCTCCGCCTCGATCCGCTCCGCGTCCGCCGCCCCCTGCGCGGCCAGCGGCAGCAGCAGCGCCCAGCGCAGCTCCTGGTCCACGTCGAGCCCGTCGACGACCGCGTTCCCGTCGAGCAGCTGCTCCAGCAGCTGCAGATCCGCGGGGCTGCCCGCCACGGACGCGAAGAACCGCGCCCACGCCAGCTGGTGCCCGCTGCCGGGCTCCGCCTGCCGCAGCTCGCCCAGCGCCGCCTCGGCCAGCACCCGCTCGGCCTCGTCGCGCTGCGACGCCTGGCAGAAGCGGTCGACGGTGAGGCGGGCCTGCCCGTGCAGGTTCTGCAGCACGCCGATGTCGGACTCCGTGCCCGCGAACCGGGTCACGAGGGAGATGAAGTCGGCGGCGGGCATCAGCCCGTCCCGGGTCAGGTTCCACACGGCCGACCAGCACAGCGCCCGCGCCAGCGGGTCCGTCAGCTCACCGAGGTGCCCGCGCAGCGTCTCCAGCGACCGCTCGTCGAAGCGGATCTTGCAGAAGGTGAGGTCGTCGTCGTTGACCAGGACCAGATCCGGACGCTCCTGCCCGGCCAGCTCCTTCACCACCGTCCGCGTCCCGGTGACGTCCAGCTCGGCGCGGGCGTAGCGCACCAGCGCCCCCTCGGCGGGGTCGCGCCGGTACAGCCCCACGGCCACCCGGTGCGGACGCAGCTCCGGGTACTCGGCGGCGGCCTCCTGCAGCACGACGAGCTCCGTGATCCGGTCCTCGGCGTCGTAGGTCACCTGCGGCGTCAGCGTGTTGACGCCGGCGGTCTGCAGCCACGCCTTCGCCCAGGCGGCCATGTCCCGCCCGGAGACCTCCTCCAGTACGGCGAGCAGGTCGCGCAGCCGCGTGTTGCCGTACGCGTGCCGCTTGAAGTAGCGCCGCGAGCCCTCCAGGAACGCGTCCCGGCCGACGTACGCCACCAGCTGCTTGAGCACCGAGGCGCCCTTGGCGTAGGTGATGCCGTCGAAGTTGAGCTTGGCGTCCTCCAGATCGCGGATGTCCGCCGTGATCGGGTGCGTCGTGGGCAGCTGGTCCGCCCGGTACGCCCACGCCTTGCGCTGGTTGGCGAAGGTGATCCAGCCCTCGGTGTACCGGGTGGCCTCGGTCATCGAGAAGGTGCCCATGAAGTCCGCGAAGGACTCCTTCAGCCACAGGTCGTCCCACCACTCCATGGTGACGAGGTCGCCGAACCACATGTGCGCCATCTCGTGCAGGATGACGTTCGCCCGGCGCTCGTACGCGGCCCGCGTCACCTTGCCCCGGTAGATGTACTCCTCGCGGAAGGTGACCAGCCCCGGGTTCTCCATCGCGCCCAGGTTGTACTCCGGGACGAACGCCTGGTCGTACTTGCCCCAGGGGTAGGGGTAGTCGTAGTTGTCGTGGAAGAAGTCCAGGCCCTGCTTGGTGACCTCGAAGATCTCGTCCGAGTCGAAGTACTTGGCCAGCGACCTGCGGCACTGCGCGCCGAGCGTGATCTCCAGCTCCGTGCCGTCCTCGAAGGTGCGCGTGTAGCGGTCGTTGACGCTGTGGTACGGACCGGCCAGCACCGAGGTGATGTACGTCGAGATCGGCTTCGTCGTGGCGAACCGCCAGGTCGCCGAGGCGTCGTGGTGCCGCTCCACCGGGCCCGTCTGGGCGCCGTTGCTGAGGACGAGCCACTCGGCGGGGGCCGTCACGGTGAAGGTGAAGGGCGCCTTGAGGTCGGGCTGCTCGAAGTTGGCGAAGACCCGCCGGGCGTCCGCCGGCTCGTACTGGGTGTAGAGGTAGACCTCGCCGTCCTCCGGGTCCTGGAAGCGGTGCATGCCCTCGCCGGTGCGGCTGAAGGCGCACTGGGCGTCCACCACCAGCTCGTTCTCCGCGGACAGGTCCTCCAGCCGGATCCGGGAGCCGTCGAAGACCTCCGCCGGGTCGAGGTCGCGGCCGTTCAGCGTCACCGACTGCACGTGCGGGGCGATCAGGTCCGCGAACGTCGAGGCGCCGGGCTCCGCGCAGCGGAAGCGGAGCGTGGTCACCGAGCGGAAGGGCTGTGCCACCGGGGCCACGGCCGGACGCAGGTCCAGCTCGACCTCGTACGAATCCACCGACAGCAGCCGTGCCCGCTCCCGGGCCTCGTCACGGGACAGATTCTCACCGGGCACCGATCGACTCCTTCGTCTGTGGATGTACGCCGGAATCATGTCACGAGGCCCTGACGGGCGGTGCTCGGGTGCGGGGCCTGGATATGCCCGATAGCGTCCCGGTATGGGACTACCGCTGGGGCGTGCGGGCGGCCGGGACGAACCCGGACTGCCGGGCGGCGGCGCCCCGTACGCCTCGCTCCCGCCGCGCGTCACGGACCGCGCGGTGCGGCTGGCCGCCCGGCTGCTGGCCGCGGTGTGGACGGCGGTGGGGCTGCGCCGGGCGGGCTCGCTGCTGCGGCACTATCTGCGCGGCTCCGGCCGCCCGTACCGAGCGGACGCCGGCGCGCTGCTGCGGCTGCCGGCGGTGGCCGGGGCGGTGGACGCGGAGCTGCTGCGGTGGCGGCTGGAGGCGCTGCAGCGCTGGGAGGACGCGGGCGGCGCCGAGGTGCGCTGCCCGGCGGACAGCGGCTGGCGGGGCGTGCTCATCACCCGGCCCCGGGGTACGGCCCAGGCCGCCTGGCGGTCCCTGGACTGGTGGCTGGCGCTGCGCGGGGTGTCGTACCGGCTGAGCGGCACGGTGCGGGTGCGCCGCGACGGGGCGGTGACCGTCGACCACCGCTTCGAGGTGCACATGAACTGGAACTCGGGCCGCGGCGAGTCCGGTCCCGGCATCCCCCTCACGCCGTTCGCCCGGCTCCACGGGGCGGGGCTGGCACGGGAGTTCACCGTGACCGGCGAGGCGGACGGGCTGGTGTACGACGGGACCCGCACCCGGGGGGCGCGGGTCCCGTCGTAGGCGCGGGGGTCAGCGCCGCGCTGTCCGCTTCTGCCGTACCAGCCCGACCACCGAGAGCACCACGGCCAGCCCGCCGGTCGCGTACAGCTGTGTGCGGGTGTCCGGCTCGCGCAGCATCAGCACCAGGACGGCGGCGATGCCGGCCAGCGCCAGCCAGGTGAGGTACGGGTAGGCCCACATCCGTACGGTCAGCAGCTCCGGCGACTCGCGCTCCAGCTTCCGGCGCAGCCGCAGCTGGGCGACGGCGGTGAAGCCCCAGACGACCAGGACGGTCGCGCCGACCATGTTCAGCAGCCACTTGAAGACGGTGTCCGGCCACCAGAAGCTGGCCAGGACCGCCGCGAAGCCGTACGAGCAGGTGGCGATCACGGCGCGGCGCGGCACGGAGCCGGCCACCTTGCCGAGGAACGCCGGGCCCTGGCCGCGGGCGACGAGGGAGTACGCCATGCGGGAGGCGCCGTAGATGTTGGCGTTCATCGCGGACAGCAGGGCGGCCAGGATGACGATCTCCATGATCGTGCCCGCGTGCGGGATGTCCAGCCGGTCGAGCGCGGCGACGTACGGGCCCTTCTCGACGACCTTCGGGTCGTTCCACGGCACGAGGGCGACGACGACGGCCATCGATCCGACGTAGAAGACGGCGATGCGGAGCATGGCGGTGCGGACCGCCCTCGCGACGCCCGCGCGGGGGTTCTCCGACTCGGCGGCGGCGATCGTGACGTTCTCCAGGCCGCCGTAGGCGAAGACGGAGGCGAGCAGGCCGACCAGCAGGCCGTCGGCGCCGTTCGGGAGGAAGCCGTGGCCGGCACCGGTGAGGTTGTCCAGACCCGGCGCGGCGTGGCCGGGGAAGGCGTCGAGGACGGCCAGCACCCCGACGATCAGGAAGACGGTGATCGCGACGACCTTCAGGCCGGCGAACCAGAACTCGGCCTCGCCGAAGTTGGCGACGGCCGCGAGGTTGGTGGCGCAGAAGACCACCATGAACAGCGCGACCCACATCCAGGTCTCGGTGCCCGGCAGCCAGCCGGTCACGATGCCGGCGGCGCCGATGGCCTCGGCGGCGATCGCGACGCCCAGCAGCGTCCAGTACATCCAGCCGGCGGTCAGTCCCGCCCACGGGCCGATCGCGCGCTCGGCGTGTACGGAGAACGAACCCGAGGCGGGGTTCGCGGCGGACATCTCGCCCAGCATCCGCATGACCAGCATGACCAGCAGGCCGGAGAGGGCGTACGCGAGGACGATCGACGGACCGGCGGCGGCGATGCCCGCGCCGGAGCCGACGAAGAGGCCGGCGCCGATCACGCCGCCGAGGGCGATCATCGTGAGGTGGCGCTGCTTGAGGCCGTGGCCGAGCTTCCCGCCGGCGGCGGGGGTGCCGGTGGCGGGGGCGGCCTTCTCCAGGGTCGGGGACATGGGGCTCCCTGAGCACGGGGTGGGGGGATGGAGCGGCCAGTCTGCAACGGGTGTCCATTTATCGGAGCCCGGTGTCCGATTATTGAGACGGTGATCCGGCCGCGGCCGACCCGGCGTCACCGCCCATCCACCCTTTCGTCGCCGCCGCTTTGGTGAAACCCAACAGGGGGTCCTCCGGGTGCCGTCGTGACGTAACTCACGTGACCAGCGTGAATCGGGCCCTTGGCGAGTGGGAGCGCACAAGGCCCTCCCGTGGACCTTTGTCACTCTCTGACCAAGACCAAGGTCCACTCGCCGACTTAGGGTCACAGAGGTCCCACCCTCACTGTGATCGGAGTCCCGATGACCACCGCCGTCCTCGCCAAGGAAACGCACCGCGCCACGCTGGCCGACCTGCTGCCCGGCACCCGCGTCCGCGACGCGGCCCTCGTCGTCGGCGGCGCCGTGCTGACCGGCGCGGCCGCCCAGCTCTCCGTGCCGATCCCGGGCTCCCCGGTCCCGGTCACGGGCCAGACCTTCGCCGCGCTGCTCGTCGGCGCCTCGCTCGGCACGGGCCGCGCGTTCGCCTCGCTGCTGCTGTACGCGGTGGCGGGCATGGCCGGCATGCCGTGGTTCGCCGACGGCACCTCGGGCTCCTTCGGCATCCCGTCCTTCGGCTACATCCTCGGCATGCTGCTGGCCTCGACGGTCGTCGGCGCCCTCGCCCGCCGCGGCGGCGACCGGAACGTCTGGCGCACGGCCGGCACGATGGCGCTGGGCAGCGCGATCATCTACGCCGTCGGCGTCCCGTACCTGGCCCTCTCCACGGGCATGTCGGCCTCGGCGGCGATCGCGGCGGGCCTCACCCCGTTCCTCCTGGGCGACGCGGTGAAGGCGGCGCTGGCGATGGGCGCGCTTCCCGCGGCGTGGAAGTTCCTGGGCGACCGCGGCTGACGCCGGCCGTCCCCACGGGCCCCGCTCCGGTGCTGTGCACACCGGCCGGGGCCCGTTCGGCTTCCCCGGGCCGCGACAGGCGGGCGACGAGGAGGAGCAGTACGCCGCAGCCGGCGACCACGATCCAGCCCGGCCGCGACGCGTGTGCGAGCCCTGCCGGACCGGTGGCCGCGACCAGACCGCCGGCGACGGCGATGCCGAGCGCGGAGCCGAGTTGCCGTGCGGTGGAGGTGATCGCCCCGGCCACGCCGGCGCGGGCGGGCGGCAGCCCGTTGACCGCGGTGTTGGTGATCGGGGCGTTGGCGAAGCCGAACCCGACGCCGATGAACGCGTACGCGGCCAGCAGCAGGAGCACGCTCGTGTGCGGGGTGAGCCGGACCAGGCAGAGCCCGCCTGCCGTGATGAAACCGCCGGCGAGGAGCAGCGGCAGCCGCGGTCCCGTACGGCCGACCATGCGGCCGGACCAGGGGGCGCAGACCGTCGCCCCCACGGCCAGCGGCAGGGTCGTCACGCCGGCGGCCAGCGGTGTCCACCCCCGGGTGTGCTGCAGATAGAGGGTGTTGAGCAGCAGGGTCATGCTCAGCGCGACGAAGACCGCCACCGCCCCGACGACGGCACCGCTGAAGACCGGGCGTACGAAGAGCCGCAGGTCCATCAGCGCGTCGCGGCGGCGGGACTCGACCCGCACGAATCCGGCCGTCGCCACGGCGGCCCCCAGGTAACCCGCCAGCGCCGCGGGCGAGGTCCAGCCGATGCGCGGCCCTTCGATCAGGACGCCGACGACGACCGCGAGGACCACGGTCAGCAGGACCTGGCCGGGCAGGTCGAGCGGCCGGGCCCGCGGGGCCCGGGACTCCGGCACGAACACCGCGCTCAGCAGGAGAGCGGCCACGACGACGGGTGCGTTGATCCAGAACAGCGCCCGCCAGTCGAGCCCCGCGAGCAGCGCACCGCCCGCGACCGGTCCGGCCGCCGTACTCAGCCCGAACACCGCCGCCCAGACGCCGATCGCCCGTGCCCGCTCCTTCGGGTCCGGCATCGCGTTCACCACGATCGCGAGCGCCACGGGGCTGAGCATCGAGGCGCCGACGCCCTGCAGGGCGCGGGCCGCGACGAGTGCGCCCGCCGACGGGGCGAGCGCGCAGAGCAGTGAGGCCGCGCCGAACACGGCCAGCCCGCACTGGAACACCCGGCGGCGTCCGAAGCGGTCCGCCAGTGCGCCGGCGGAGATCAGCAGGCTCGCCAGGACGAGGGTGTAGGCGTCCACGATCCATTCCAGACCGCGGGTGCCGGCAGCCAGGCCGTGCCCGATGGCAGGCAGGCCCACATTGACGATGGTGGTGTCCAGGCCCACCAGGAACATGCTCAGACAGCAGACGGCCAGCACCGTCCGGCGTCTGCGTGCGCTCAGCACTGGGGGTACGGGGTGTGTCGTCGCGGCCACGGCTGCCTCCGGCGTAGGGGGACGGTGCCCGGCCAGGCTCGGCCCGGGCCACGGCCGCGGCCCATCGATTTTGCGAACACTGCAAAACTGGATCCATGGACACGGCATCCGGGGACACAGAGCTGGAGCGGATTCTCGACGGCATCGGGCCCCGGTTGCGCCGGCTGCGCCGGGACCGGGGACTGACGCTCGAGGCGCTCGCGGCCACGACCGGGATCTCGGTCAGCACGCTGTCCCGGGTGGAGTCGGGCAGGCGGCGCCCGACCCTGGACCTGCTCATCCCGCTGGCACGGGCACACCGCGTGGCACTCGACCAGCTGGTCGCGGCGCCGGCCAGCGGCGACCCCCGGGTGCACCTGCGGCCCCTGCGCAAGGAGCGCGGGAGCGTCCTCGTGCCGCTGACGCAGTACCCCGGCCGGGTGCAGGTCTTCAAGCAGGTGCTGGCACCCCGCCCGCCGGAGCCGGTCACCCACGAGGGCTACGAATGGCTCTACGTCCTCGCCGGCCGGCTGCGCCTCATCCTCGGGGAGCGGGACTTCACGCTGCGGCCCGGCGAGGCGGCCGAGTTCGACACCACCGAGCCGCACTGGTTCGGCCCCGCGGACACGACCGCCGTGGAGATCCTCCATCTCTTCGGCCCACGGGGCGACCAGGCCGTCGTGCGCACCACCCCGTCCGCGCCCGCCCCCTGAGCGGCCCCCGCGCGTCGCGGTCCACCGGGCATGCCACACTCGTGCACATGCGCGTGTACCTCGGCAGCGACCATGCCGGTTTTGAGCTCAAGAACCACCTCGTCGAGTGGCTGAAGGCGAACGGGCACGAGCCCGTCGACTGCGGGCCGCACATCTACGACGCCGTCGACGACTACCCGCCGTTCTGCCTGCGGGCCGCGGAGAAGACCGCCGCCGACGCGGGTGCCCTCGGCGTCGTCATCGGCGGGTCCGGCAACGGCGAGCAGATCGCCGCCAACAAGGTCAAGGGCGTGCGGGCGATCCTCGCCTGGTCCAAGGAGACCGCCCAGCTGGGGCGCGAGCACAACAACGCCAACGTCATCAGCGTCGGCGGCCGGATGCACACCCAGGAGGAGGCGACGTCCTTCGTCGAGGCCTTCCTGGCGACGCCCTTCACCGGCGAGGAGCGCCACCAGCGCCGGATCGACATGCTGAGCGCCTACGAGACGACCGGCGAGCTGCCGCCCGTCCCGGCCCACCACCCCCAGCAGGACTGATGCCCGAGGGGCACACCATCCACCGGCTGGCCGCCGACATCGGCATCCGCTTCGGCGGACGCGCGGTGCGGGCGGCCAGCCCGCAGGGGAAGTTCGCCGACGGCGCCGCGCTCATCGACGGCACGCGGCTGACCGGCACCGAGGCGCACGGCAAGCACCTGTTCCTCGGGTTCGCCGCCGTGGGATGGGTGCACATCCACCTCGGGCTGTACGGGAAGGTCGCGTTCGGCGACGGCCCGGCGCCCGCCCCCGTCGGCCAGGTGCGGCTGCGCCTGCACACCGGGGCCGGTTACGCCGATCTGCGCGGCCCCACCGCCTGCGAGCTGATCACCGAGGGCGAGAAGGACGCGATCCACGGCCGCCTCGGCGACGATCCGCTGCGTACCCGGGACGACGGCGAGCGCGCCTGGGCGCGCGTCTCCCGCAGCCGGACGTCCGTCGCCGCCCTGCTGATGGACCAGAAGGTGATAGCCGGCGTCGGCAACGTCTACCGCGCCGAGGTCCTCTTCCGCCACGGCATCGACCCGTACCGCGCCGGCCGCGACCTGACCCGCGCCGCATGGGACCTGGTCTGGGCCGATCTGGCCGCCCTCATGCGCGAGGGCGTCCGCCTGGGCCGCATCGACACCGTCCGCCCCGAGCACCTGCCCGAGGTCATGGGCCGCCCGCCGCGCGTCGACGACCACGGCGGCGAGGTGTACGTCTACCGGCGGGCCGGGATGCCCTGCCACGTCTGCGGGACCGAGGTTCGTACCGCGGAGCTCGTCGCCCGCAACCTGTTCTGGTGCCCGGGCTGCCAGCCCGCCGCGACCGCCTGAGGCAGCCTCAGAAGCCGTGGGAGAACCACGGCGCCACCGGGCTGAGGAACGCCGCCGACGCCTCCGCCAGCGCCCCCGGCCGTACCTCCGTCACCCGCCCCGCCCCGGCCAGCGACGCCAGCGACGTCCCGCCGAGATACACCGCACCCAGCTCCGACGCGCCGAGCAGCAGGTCCGCCGGCTCCTCCGTCCGCTTGCACTCGGCGCCTCGCGCGTCGCCGGACAGCAGCCAGCGCCCCTCGTTCCACGGGCAGAACGGATCGGCCACGTCCAGCACCACCCGCACCGGCGCCGCGTACGTCCGCGCGTCCAGCGCCGCGGCCACGTCCACGATCCGCACGAACAGCCCGTCCCGCACCTGGAAGCCGCACCTGCGCTGATCGCTGACCAGGTGCAGCAGGGGATCGTCCACCGGCCGGCTGCGGAAGCGCAGCGTCGAGGTGAGGGACATTGCGAACAGGTAGTCCCACAGCGCCGCGTACGCCGCCGGCGTCAGCGCCTCCACGTCCCGCAGGAACACCGAGCCGTCCGGCCCGGCCGGCGTCCAGTTCGGCGCCACGGCGTACCGGGCGTAGCCGAGCAGCTCGTCCCCGTCGTACGCCAGTACGCACATCAGCGGCGAAGCCCCGTCGCGCTCGGACGGCGGGTCCAGGACCTGCCGCGCCTCCCAGCCGGGCGACCGCTCGAAGAGGCCGGGGCGGGCGGTGACGCGCCGGGCGTAGATCCGCTCGCAGTCGGCGAGCGCCTCGTCCGGGTCGGCGAGTTCGAAGCGGATCCGCTCCGCGCCCGCCGGCAGCCGCAGCCGCACCCGGTCCGTGTCGATCTCCGCCCGCAGCTGCGCGCAGCCCAGCCCGTACCCGAACCGCGGGTAGATGTCCGGCTCCGAGGCCAGCAGCACCGACAGCGGCTCCCCGCGCCGCCGTACGTCGTCCAGCTGCCGGCGCATCATCGCCCGCAGCACGCCGCGGCGCCGGTGCGTCGGCGCCACGCCCACGCACGTCACCCCGGCCGCCGGGACGACCGCGCCGCCCGGCACCACGATCCGGAAGGAGAACGCCCCCGCGGTGCCCACGATGCGGTGGCCGTCCCGGGCCGCGATCGTGCGGTCCGGTTCGTTCACCTCCGCGTAGAACGCCCGCTCCTCGACGTTCTCCGACACTCCGCCGAACGCGAGCTCCACCTGGCTGAACCAGGTGTCCCATTCCCCAGCTTCGATCTCCCGCAGTTCAGTCGTCATGCCCCCATCACTAGCAGCGGTTTCGCCAACAGGCGAGCGCATTTCGCATACGCTTTCGGCGATGGACACGGGTGTCGCGCCAGGAAATCGACGTGCGGCCGTTCGGGTGGATAGGGTCCCGGGGCATGGCGGGTGGAGGACGAAGGAGCGGGGGGAGTACCCCTACGGCTCGGTGGCGCAAATCGCTGCACCGGGTCCGCGTCAGCCTGCGCCGCTCCGCCGTCGACTACTTCCGCGGTGACGGCTCCGACTGGATCGCGCTGGCCGTCCTGATGGCCGCCATCCCCCTCACGGCGTGGGGCACGATCACCCAGCCCGAGTGGATCTCCCCCTCGGCGCTGGTGCTGCCGATCGTGCTGGGCGGTCTGCTGCTGCGCCCGGCGAGCCTGCTGGCGCTGTACGCGGCGGCCGCCTCGGCCCTGATCGTCGAGGCCGTCGTCCTCGGCCCGTACACCGAGGGGCCCGCGCGGGTCACCCCGGGCACGGTGCTCGTCGTCGCCGCCGTGGGGCTGACCGGGCTGGTCATCGCCCAGTTCCGGCAGCGCGTCGGGGTGCCCTGGCGGCGCGGCGGGACGATGCTCTTCGACCTGCGCGAACGGATCCGCGTCCAGAGCAAGCTGCCCGGGCTGCCGCGCGGCTGGCACGCCGAGATGTCGCTGCGGCCCGCCGGCGGCCAGTCCTTCTCCGGTGACTTCGTCGTAGCCACGCGTACGCACGGCGGGCAGGTGCTGGAGGCGGTGCTCACGGACGTCTCCGGCAAAGGGATGGCGGCCGGTTCGCGCGCGCTGCTGCTGTCCGGTGCCTTCGGCGGACTCCTCGGCTCGCTCCCGCCGCACGACTTCCTCCCCGCGGCGAACGGCTACCTCCTCCGCCAGGAATGGGACGAGGGCTTCGCCACTTCGGTCCATCTGGTCCTGGACCTGGAGTCCGGTGACTACGAACTGCTCTCCGCCGGCCATGTGCCGGGACTCCAGCTCAGCGCGGGCACCGGCCGCTGGGAGGAGAAGACGGCCGACGGCCCGCTGCTGGGCGTGCTGGACGGCACCCAGTTCGATCCGGTGAAGGGCCGGCTGCGGCGCGGGGACGTCCTGATGCTCTTCACCGACGGCCTCGTCGAGGGCCCTGACCGCGAGCTGTCGGACGGCATCGACCGTCTGACGGGGGAGGCGGACCGGTACGTCTCGTCGTCCTTCCGCGGCGCCGCATGGCATCTGATCGAGGCGGTCGCCAAGGACGTCAAGGACGACCGGGCGCTGCTGCTCGTGTGCCGCGACTGACTCGCCTCTGCAGGGACCGCTCGCGTCCGCCCTGACCGACGGGTCCTGGTCGGGTTAACCCCACCCCGGATCCGCCGGTAGCCGCCATGGTCCCTCCCGCCCCCGCTCCGTAGCGTCGAAACCGGACATTCGAGTACGGCGGAGAGGCGGACGGCATGCGGCGGGCGGCGGTTCAGGAGCGGGCGGAGACGGACGGGTACGCCGTCGAACTGCGCGGCGTGCACCGGCGGTACGGGCGCGGCGCGGGCGCCGTGCACGCCCTGCGGGGCGTCGACCTGGGCCTGGCCCGCGGCACGTTCACCGCCGTGATGGGCCCCTCCGGCTCCGGCAAGTCCACGTTCCTGCAGTGCGCCGCGGGCCTGGACCGCCCCACCTCGGGCTCGGTACGCCTCGGCGGCACGGAGATCACCGGCCTGAACGAGAACAAGCTCACCGAACTGCGCCGCACCCGCCTGGGCTTCGTCTTCCAGGCGTTCAACCTGCTGCCGTCCCTGACGGTCGAGGACAACGTCCTGCTGCCGCTGCGGCTGACCGGGCAGCGCCCCGGCCGGCGCCGCGCGGAAGAGGTGCTCGGACAGGTCGGGCTGGCGGACAAGGCCCGCCGCCGGCCGGGGGAGCTGTCCGGCGGCCAGCAGCAGCGCGTGGCGATCGCACGCGCCCTGGTGACCCGGCCGGACGTGGTCTTCGCCGACGAGCCCACCGGCGCCCTGGACACCGGCACGGCCGCCGAGGTGCTGGGGCTGCTGCGCCACGCGGTGGACCGGCTCGGCGCGACCGTCGTGATGGTCACGCACGACCCCGTGGCCGCCGCCTGGGCGGACCGGGCGCTGTTCCTGGCGGACGGGGCGTTCGCCGACGCCCTCGACCGCCCGTCCGCCGAGGCCGTCGCGACCCGGATGACGGCGCTGACCGGGCGCGTACCGGCAGGGGTGGCGGCGTGAGCCTGCGGGGCAACGGGCTGGCCCGGGCGGCCGTCCGCTTCAAACCGTCGTCCTTCGTGGGCACGTTCGTGGCGCTGGCCATGGCCGCGTTCATCGTCTCCGCGTGCGGGATCCTGCTGGAGACCGGCGCGCGGGCCTCGGTCCCGCCGGTGCGGTACGCCGGGGCGCCCGTGGTCGTCGCGGCCGACCAGCAGGCCCGGCTGACCGTGGGGCACGGCGAGGAGCGCCACGTCGAGTCCGCCCAGGTACCGGACCGGGCCTTCGTCGACGCGGAGCTGGCCGGGCGGCTGAGCGGCGTGCCGGGCGCGGCGCGTGCGGTCGCCGACGTGAGCTTCCCGGTGCGGGTGGGCGACGCCGCCGGGGTCACCGCCCACGGCTGGGGCTCCGCCGCCTTCACCGGCGTACACCTGGCCGAGGGCGTCGAGCCCCGGCCGGGTGAGGCGGTGCTGGACCGCGCCGCCGCGCAGGCCGCCGACGCGGCCGTGGGCGACACCGTCCGCGTGGCCACCGCCGACGGCGGCCGCGACGTCCGTGTCGCCGGTCTCGCGGGCTCGCCCGGTGCCGGGGCCGACGGCCCCGCCGTCTGGCTCCCGGACGCCGAGGCCGCCGCCCTCGCGGGCCACGGCGGCCGCGTGGACGCCATCGCCGTCCTTCCGGCGAAGGGCACGTCCACACCCGAGCTGGCCGACGCGGTGAAGGCCGCCGTCGGCGGCAGGGCGCTCGTGCACACCGGCGACGACCGCGGCGCGGTGGAGGACCCCGGTCTCGCCGGGGCGCGGGAGGTGCTCACGGGGCTCGGGGGCTCGTTCGGCGGGATCGCCACGATGGTCGCGGTGTTCACCGCGGCGGGCACGGTCGCGCTCTGCGTGAACCAGCGGGCGCGCGAGTTCGCCCTGCTGCGGGCGATCGGCGCGACACCGCGCCAGATCCGCCGCTCCATCGCGACCGAGGCGCTGCTGGTCGCCCCCCTCGCCGGCGCCCTGGGCTGTCTGCCCGGGATCGGCCTGGCGGCGTGGTGGTTCGGTCAGCTGAAGGACCGCGGGGCGGTGCCCGCGGCCGTGGACCTGCACGTCTCGTTCATCCCCCTGGTCAGCGCGATCGGCCTCGGCCTGCTGACCGCCCTGTGCGCGGGCCGCCTCGCGGCGCGCCGCCCGGCGCGGATCAAGCCGGGCCAGGCCCTGACGGAGGCGTCGCTGGAGCGCCTGCGGCCGGGCGTCGTACGGACGGTCCTGGGCGTCGGCGCGCTCGTCGGCGGCGGCTTCTTCGCCGTCCTCGCGGCCTCGTCGGCCGGCGACGACGCCGCGGAGGCGTCGCTGGGCGTCGTGATGCTGTTCATGCTCGCCGTGGCGCTGCTCGGGCCGCTGCTGGCGCGGCTGTGCGCGGCGCTGTTCGGGGTGCTGCTGCGCG
>NZ_JBFAXR010000064.1:0-10695 GCF_040680895.1 Streptomyces sp. NPDC051940
CACCCGCCGAGCTCACCCCCCCCGCCCCGCGTCCGGGGCCGCTCCGCCCGCCCGTGCCGCCCCCTGGCGGCCCAGCCGCCCGCAGCGGTGCGTCCCTCGCCGCTCGCAGGTGGCCGTGCGCCGCGATGCCGCTCAGCGGCCGCGGCGGACCCACCACCGCACGCTGCGGGCAGGCGTGCCGCAGGGCGGCACGGGTGGGCGCAGCGGCACCGCACCCGGGGACCCCCCGCGACCAGGGGGACCCGGTCACCGGAGGTCAGAGTTTGCCGCGCCGCGCCTTGCGGATCTGGCGGACCGCCGCCGCCGTGCCGAGGAGCGCGACCGTCGCACCCGCCGCCCCCGCGACCGTCGCGTCCTTGCGGCCGAGCCGCCGCCCGGCGACCGTGTGATGCCCGGACACCTCCGCGAGCAGCGCCGCCAGCGCCTCCTCGTTCGTCCACAGCGGGCGCCAGCCCGCATCGTGCAGGCGCGACCCGCTGACCACCCACGAGTGCATCGTGTACGCCAGGTCCCCCGCCGGCGACGGCGTGAGCCCCAGCCGGTGGAGCCGGGCCGCGGCGCCGAGGGCGACGGCGGAGGGGAGCTCCATCCGCCGGATACCCGTGAGCTCCTCCACCTCGTCCTGCTCGAGCCACCCCTCGCAGCCCACGGCGAGCTCCCCCTCGGCCTTGCCGAGGGCCGCGTACTCCAGCGCGGAGGCGAGGTCCTCCACGTGGCAGAACTGCCAGCACGGCCGCGAGCCCTTCACCACGAGCAGCCGGGGCGACTCGAAGTACCTGGTCAGCGGCGTGTCGACGCCGCCCACCAGGGCCGCCGGCCGGACCACCGTCACGTTGAGCCCCGGATGCGCCCGGGGCGCGCGCTTGGCGAGGCGCTCTATCTCGAGCAGGTCCCCGACACCCGTGGCCTCCTCCGTGGCCTTCAGCTCGGCGTCCTCCGACAGCGGCACGGGGTTCTCGGACAGCGCGCCGTACACCATGGCGGATGTGAGGAGGACCACGCGGTGCACGCCCGCGGCGGCGGCCGCGGTGAGCACCGTCTGCGTACCGCGCACGTTGTACGCCGTACGCGCGATCGCGTCGGTCTCCAGGTTCAGGTCGACGGCCAGGTGGACGACGACGTCCGCGCCACGCAGCTTCTCGGCGATGGCCGGATCCCGCACGTCCATGACGTGCCACTGCGCCCCGTCCGTCTCCCCGCGCCGCTCGTCGAAGGCGAGTACCTGCCTGACCTCGTCGGAGTCGGCCAGACGCGCCGTGAGCAGCGCTCCCACCCCGGTCGCGGCGCCTGTGACGGCGACCACGGGGCGGTGCGCCGGCACTGCTGCTGCGGTCTTCTCGGGGGTTCGCGCTGCGCGAACGTCTCGTTCCGGGGAACTCACCGGGCGGCTCCAGCTGTTGTTTTCAGTAGTTCCACCCCATCCTGCCCCAGGCTCGCAGCCGGTGCGGGGGCTTGGTGCCTGTCCGACAGGTCACGTCGTGTCCGGAGTCGTTCACCCGTCTCCTTCGCCGGTCGTGATCTGCCGTACAGGCCCTAGGCTGGATGTGTTGGAGGGCACCAGCTGCCGGCCCAGGATCGACAGGCGGCCCGACGAGCCGAGGACACCGTGAGTGACACCCCATTCGGATTCGGACTCCCCCAGGAGCCCGAGGACGGCGACGAGGGCAGGAAGCGCCCTGGCCAGGGCGGGCAGAACGACCCGTTCGGTTTCGGCTCGGGCGGCAGCGGCGACAACCCGTTCGCGGCGCTCTTCGGCATGGGCGGCATGCCCGGCGGCGGTGCGGGCGGCTTCAACCCCGCCGACCTCGGCGCCGCCTTCCAGCAGCTCGGCCAGATGCTGAGCTACGAGGGCGGCCCAGTGAACTGGGACATGGCCAAGCAGATCGCCCGCCAGACCGTCTCCCAGGGCACCCCCGACGGCACGAAGGACGCGAGCGTCGGCGCCTCCGAGCGGCACGCGGTCGAGGAGGCGCTGCGCCTGGCCGACCTGTGGCTGGACAGCGTGACCGCGCTGCCGTCCGGCGCGGGCACGGCCGTCGCCTGGAGCCGCGCGGAGTGGGTCGAGGCGACCCTCCCGGTGTGGCAGGACCTGGTCGACCCGGTGGCGGAGCGCGTGGGCAACGCGATGGGCAGCGTCCTGCCCGAGGAGATGCGGGCCATGGCGGGTCCGCTGATCGGCATGATGCGCTCCATGGGCGGCGCGATGTTCGGCCAGCAGATCGGCCAGGCGGTCGGCGTGCTGGCCGGCGAGGTCTTCGGCTCCACGGACATCGGCCTGCCGCTGGGCCCGGCGGGCAAGGCGGCGCTGCTCCCGCTGAACGTGAAGGCGTTCGGCGAGGGCCTCGGCCTGCCGGAGCAGGACGTACGGCTGTACCTCGCGCTGCGCGAGGCGGCCCACCAGCGGCTCTTCCAGCACGTGCCGTGGCTGAAGGCGCATCTGTTCGGCGCGGTCGAGGGCTACGCGCAGGGCATCAAGGTCGATACGACGAAGCTCGAGGACATCGTCGGCCAGTTCGACCCGCAGAATCCCGAGGAGCTGCAGCAGGCGCTGCAGCAGGGCATGTTCCAGCCGGAGGACACCCCGGAGCAGAAGGCGGCCCTGGCCCGGCTGGAGACCGCTCTGGCGCTCGTCGAGGGCTGGGTGGACGCCGTGGTGCACGCCGCGGCGGCCTCGCGGATGCCGTCCGCCGACGCGCTGCGCGAGGCGCTGCGCCGCCGCCGGGCCACCGGCGGTCCGGCGGAGCAGACCTTCGCCACGCTGATCGGCATGGAGCTGCGTCCGCGCCGGCTGCGCGACGCCTCCCGGCTGTGGGCCTCCCTCGCGGACGCCCGCGGTACGGACGGCCGCGACGCCCTGTGGGCGCACCCGGACATGCTGCCGACGGCCGCGGACCTGGACGACCCGGACGGCTTCGTGCACCGCGAGCAGCTGGACTTCTCCGAGCTGGACAAGATGCTCGGCGACGCGGCCCGGGGCGACGACGCGCCGGACGACGGCCCGTCCAAGGGTGACGGCCCGTCCAAGGACGACGGCCCGTCCGAGGGTGAGGACGGCTCCGGCAAGTGACCCTCTACGACGACGCCGTACTCGTACTGAAGGAATACGCCGGGCAGCCGGAGCTGCGTGACGACTATCTGCAGCATCTGGCCGACCATCCGGACGGGATGTGGAAGGACTGCAGCGCCGGCCATGTGACGGCCAGCGCGCTGGTCGTGGACCCGGCCGGGGAGCGGGTGCTGCTGACGCTGCACCGCAAGCTGGAGATGTGGCTGCAGATGGGCGGCCACTGCGAGCCGGAGGACGCCACGCTGGAGGACGCCGCGCTGCGCGAGGCGTGGGAGGAGTCGGGCATCACCGGCCTGGTCCTGCTGGGCGGCGGTCCGGTCCGGCTGGACCGCCATCCGATCCCGGGGCCGTGCACGCAGCACTTCGACGTGCAGTACACGGCGCTGGCGCCGGCGGGCGCGGAGCCGGAGATCAGCGACGAGTCGCTGGACCTGAGGTGGTTCTCGTACGACGACGCCGAGCGGCTCGGCGACTCGTCGGTGGCGGCGCTGGTCCGGGCGGCCCGGGAGCGCCTCGGCGGCTGAGCCGCGTGCGGGGCGGTCGAGCTGAGCACACGTAAGGGGCGATGTCCATGGACACCGCCCCTTACGTGTGTGGGTCTAGCGGTTGCTGAAGATGTTGTTCTGGTTCTGGCCGCGCCCGCCCTGCTGGCCCATGCCGAACTGGGCGGCCATGCCCTGGCCGATCACCGCGTTCTGCGGCGGCAGCTGCTCGCTGGGCTGGACGAGGGCGAAGCCCTGTCCCTGGAAGGCCAGCTCCCAGCCCTCACCGGTGTTGCCGCGCCGCCGCCAGACCCCCGACGAGGAGGTCTGCGACTGCATCTGCACCCGCAGCGAGCTCGTCCACGCGACGATGGCGTCGGCGTCCACGTTGACGTAACGCTCGGGCGTGACGGCCATCATCAGCGGCTTGCCGGAGGTCATCAGCACGAGCTTGCCGCGCCCGGTGATCTCCAGGTTGAACTTGCCGGAGCCGGAGATGCCGTACTGGCTGTCGACGGCGATGACGTCCCAGTGCAGGGACGAGTCCATCGCCAGGACGTAGCTGCTGTCGACGGTGACCGGCTCGCTGATCTCCACGACGTGCAGATACTGCGCGAGGTTGGCGAAGTAGACCGTGCCCTGGCCGGAGCATCGCATCAGCTCCAGCGACTCGCCGGCCTGCCGCTGCCGGGAGCGCCGGGCGTGGCCCTGGAACTCGCCGTCGAAGTCGACCATGCCCTGGTAGGCGACCATGGCGCCCTTGCGGGCGAGGATGTCGTTGCTGCCGTCGAGGTAGCAGCGCAGCATCTGCGCGTTCTGCAGGGCGTAACGCTCCTGCGACTGGTTCTCGACGTGTGCGAAAAGCGGACTCTGCATGATTTCCCGTTCCCCCTCAGCGCCGGATCCGCAGGCGGTCGGTCGAATCCTCGCTCGGCTGTACGACGACGAAGCCGCGGCCGGAGAAGCCGATCTGGAACGCCTCGCCGCTGCCGCGGCCGATCAGCGCGCCCATCTTCACGGTCTTCTTGGCCTTCACCTTCAGGTCCGTGGACCAGGCGACGAGCGCGTCCGGGTCGACGTACGTCTCGTCGTCGCCGCGGCTGGCGCAGTCGACGACGATCGGCGTGCCGCGCGAGGTGATCGCGACCCAGCCGGTGCCGGCGATCTCCACGTTCCACAGGCCCTGGCCGGCGAACCTGGCGAGGCCCTTGACCTTCTCCACGCCGAACTGCAGATGGGCGTCGAAGGCGAGCAGGTTGGTGCCGTTGACGGAGATCGCCTCGTTGTTGAGGTTGATGCAGACGACGTCCGCGCCGTAGTCGGCGAGATAGAGGATGCCGTCGCCGCTGCACTTCATCAGCGGCGCGCCCTCGCCGGTGAGCCACTGGGCGGCGGCCTGGCGGAGGGCCGGCGGGTTCGGTTCGTACTGGACGAAGCCCTCGTACGCGACCATCGAGCCGGCGCGCGCGTAGAGGTCCGCTCCGGTCTGGAGCACGGTCTTCAGCATGGCGCTGCCGTGGTTCTCCATCCGGGCGGTGATCGGGGTCGGGGCGTAGCCCGCGACGAGCTGCTGATCCATGGCGGGCTCCCTTAGACCTCGTAGGGCTGGACGACGATGAAGTTGCCGGGGGCGCCCCGGAACTGGAGGTTGACCGTCTCCCCGCTGTGTCCGGGGTAGGCGGTGCGGCGCAGCCGGACCTGGCTGGAGAGCACCACCTGGGCGGCGGCCGACCAGGCGACGATGGCCTGGCTGTCGCTGTACGTCGTCGGGGTCACCGGGAGGACGACGGGGGTGCCGTGCGTCTTCACGACGACGGTGCCCGTACCGGAGAACTGCATGGTGAACAGCGCGCCGCCGGGGATGCCGTGGCCCTCGATCCGCTTGACCTCGTACTGGAGGGTCTCGTCGAAGGCGAGGACGTTCTCGGCGGAGACGCAGATCGCGTCGCCCTGGAGCTCGATCGGGTGCAGGTACGAGGCGTCCTCGGCGAAGAAGATCTGGCCGCGGCCCTTGCAGTGCATCAGCTGCATCTCCTGGCCGGTCGCGTTCTGCGTGACGCGGCCCATGATCCCGGAGGACTTGTAGCTGAAGTCGACCTTGCCCTGGTAGAGCACCATGCTGCCCTGACGGGCCAGGACGCCCTGGCTCTGGCCGAGGCCGATGTCGGCGCGGACCATCTTGGCGTTCTGCAGCGTCCAGCGCTGGCCGGTCGGGGCCTCGCGGTAGGGCTCCATGGCCTTGGCGATGCCGAGCGGGGCGGCCTGCGGCACCGCGTACGCGCCGGGCTGGCCCGGGGCGCCGGGGGCACCGCCGCCGCCGAACGGGTTCGGCAGCGCGCCGGCGACGGCCGGCTGGGCCGGGGCGCCGGGCGGCGCGTACTGGCCGGGGGCCGGGGCTCCCGGCGGGGCGTACTGCCCGGGCGGGGCCGCGGGTGCGCCGGGCGGCGCGTACTGGCCGGGGGCCGGCTGACCGGGCGGGGCGTAGCCGCCGGGCGGCGGGGCCTGTCCGGGGATCTGGCCGGGCGGGCCCACCGGGGCGCCGAACGCCTGGGCGGGCTGGGGCGCGGCGGGCGCGCCGAAGGACGGCGCGGGCTGCGGGGCGGCGGGCGCCGGCGCCGGGGCGCCGAAGCCGGGGGCCTGCTGCGGAGCCGGGGCCGGGCCGCCGGCGGGCGGGGCGAAGCCGGGGGTCGCCGCGGGCGGTGCCGCCTGCTGCTGCTCCTCCAGCACCTCGCCGCCGAAGTTCTTCAGCAGGGCGTCGAGCCCGCCGTCGAAGCCCTGGCCGATCGCCGCGAAGCGCCAGACGTCCTTGAAGTAGAAGTCACCGATCATGATGGCGCGCTCGGAGGTGAACTCGGAGCCGCTGAAGGGGTACCGCGCCACCTCCTCCCCGCCCGCCACGATCCGGATGTAACCGGGTCCGATCTGGGACATCGTCCCCGCGCCGTCGATCGTCGCGGTGAAGGACAGCCGCCGGATCTGCTGCGGGATCCGGTCGACCGTCACCCGGAACGACTGGGTGTCGCCGGACTGCGCCCCGAGCTGCTGGATGGACTCCTCCGGCGACTTCGGCTGGTTGAAGAAGATGAAGTACCGGTCGTCGGAGAGCTGCTCGTTCGCGTCGAGTCCGAAGCAGCTGATGTCGAACGAGAGCCCCGGTGCCGCGATCTGTATGCCCACATACAGATCCGTCCCCGGAGTCAGATCACTGATCTTGGCCTTGTGGCCACGCTGGAATTGCCTGGTCATGCCGAACGACCGTCCCCCTCCGCGCCATTTCCCCTGTACGTCGCGCGCCGGGCGGATTCACGTGATCCGGTTGCCGTTGGTTCCGCGCGCTCGCGCCAGCCTAGCCCTTGTCCGACTGACCGGGAATGAAGGGCAGCGATTCCGTCGCGACGACCCCTTCCAGGAAACCGCGCGCCCGCTCCGTACGCGGATACGCCTCGAGCAGCTTCCAGAAACGGGGGCCGTGTCCGGGGACCAGCAGATGGGCCAGCTCGTGGACCAGGACGTAGTCGACGACGTACTCCGGCATGCCCTTCAGCCGGTGCGACAGCCGGATGCTGCCCTCGGCGGGGGTGCACGATCCCCAGCGGGTGTTCTGGTTGGTCACCCAGCGGACGCTGCTCGGCAGGGCGCGTCCGCCGAGATACTGCTCCGAGAGCTGCTCCGCCCGCTCGGCGAGCTCGCTGTCGCCGAGCATCCGCTTCTGCTCCTGGGCCTGCAGCTTGTCGAGCATCACCTCGACCCAGCGGCGCTCCTCCGCCTCGCTCATCCGGGCGGGGATCAGGACCACGGTGCGGTCGCCGTCGCGGTACGCGGAGACCGTCCTGCGCCTGCGCGCGCTACGCCGGACCTCAACCGCGCTCGTGGGCTTAGGTCCTGCTGCGGTGTGCTGATGGTCGGCAGGCACGCCTCGACGTTACATGTTGGGCGTGCCGGAAGTCCCGGTCCGAGGCCAGATCCGGGCGCTGCGCCACCTCAACTGGTCAGGCCTTTTACCAGCTTTCATCCGCAAAGTGTGATGAATCACCTCGGGTGGGCGGGGAGATCCGGACAGGGTGCGTGACCTTGACAGTGGATTTGAACGCGTTCAAGCTGGAGCGTGGCGCACGCTGGAGCCGTCCGGCGTGAGCTTGTACGACTAACGCCCCCAGCCTGTGGACAACTTTTCCGGGCAGGTCGGACCGGGGTGCACAGTGTTGCCCGCGAGGGGCCGCCGTCCCTCGCTCACGACGGGGGTGCGCGACGCGGCGCGCCCGGAGCGGACGGGGGAGCCATGCACGAGGAGCGGGAGACGCGGGGTGAGGGGGCGCCGGGGGCGGGGGCTCGGGGTGGTTCCGTGTCCGAGCCGGGCGTCGGGGGTGCGGTGGCGCAGGGGGCAGGGGGGCATCCCATGCTCAAGCCCGCGTTGCGGCGGGCCTGGCGGTCTGGGCAGACGGTGCAGTTCGGCATCACCCGGGCCGCGGCGCTGACCTTCGGGCCGATGGACCCGGCGACCGGCATGCTGCTGGAGCGGTTCACGGGCGCGCGGGGCATCGAGCTGCTGCGCCGGGAGGCCGCCGCGCTCGGCCTGCCCGCGGCCCACGCGGACCAGCTGGCGGGGGCCCTCGCCCGGGCCGGGCTGCTCACGGACGCCGCGGCCGGGGGCACGGGCGGAGCCCTGCTGCGGGAGCGGACCCCGGCCCTGGAGCGGCTCCGGGCGGACCTGGCCTCCCTGTCCGTCGTCCACCCCGAGGCGGACGCGGCGATGGAGCGGATGGCGGCGCGCCGCGCCCTGCACGTCCAGGTCAGGGGTGCCGGCCGGGTCGGGGCGGCCGTGGCCGCGCTGCTCTCGGCGGCGGGCGTGGGCCGGGTCGAGGTGCAGGACGGCGGGAGCGTGGAGCCGTGGGACGTGGGCCCCGGCGGGCACAGCGCGGAGCGGATCGGTGAGCGGCGCGAGACCTCGGCCCGCCGGGCGGTGCGGTCGGCGGCCCCGGAGCCGCGGCGCCCGGCCGCCGGGCGCGGGGCGGCGCCGGTGCCCGCGGCGCTGGTGGTGATCGCGCCGCGGGACGGGCTCGGCGCGTACGCCCCGGACCCCGGAGCCGCCGGGGAGCTGATGGCCGCCGGCGTCCCGCACGTGTACGCCGGTGTTCTGGAGGGCACGGGCGTGGTGGGCCCGCTGGTCCTGCCCGGCGGCACGGCGTGCGCCGGGTGTGTGGCGGCGGCCCGCGGCGCGGAGGAGCCGGAGTGGCCCCGGCTGCTGGCGCAGTGGCGGTCGGCCGGCCGGGGACGGGGGGTGCACGCCTGCGACATCGCGTTGGCGACAATGGTGGCGGGACTGACAGCGAGCCACGCCCTGACGTTCCTGGACGGGCAGCTGCCGCCCGTGACGGGAGCGCGGGTGGAGCTGACTCTGCCGGCCCTCGAGCCGGACATCAACAGACTGGAACCGTATCCGGGTTGCGGCTGCGGCGCGGCATCGACGGCCGCGCCCGCCGGGGCCGGCCGGGAAGCTGGAGGGGCACGTGTCTGAACTTCCTCGCAAGGCGGTGACGCGGACGGCGAAGCTGGCCGCGCTGCCCATCGGCTTCGCCGGCCGGTCGGCCTGGGGCCTGGGCAAGCGGATAGGCGGGCGGTCCGCGGAGATCGTGGCCCGTGAGCTGCAGCAGCGCACCGCGGAGCAGCTGTTCAAGGTGCTGGGCGAGCTCAAGGGCGGGGCGATGAAGTTCGGGCAGGCGCTGTCCGTCTTCGAGTCGGCCCTCCCGGAGGACATCGCCGGCCCCTACCGGGCGGCGCTGACCAAGCTGCAGGACGCCGCGCCGCCGATGCCCGTGAGCACGGTGCACCGGGTGCTGGCCGAGCGGCTGGGCGAGGACTGGCGCGAGCTGTTCGCGTCCTTCGAGGACACACCGTCCGCGGCGGCGTCGATCGGCCAGGTGCACCGCGCGGTGTGGCACGACGGCCGGGAGGTCGCGGTCAAGGTCCAGTACCCGGGGGCCGGGGAGGCGCTGCTGAGCGATCTGACCCAGCTCGCCCGCTTCTCCCGACTGCTCGGTCCGCTGATCCCGGGTATGGACATCAAGCCCTTGATCGCCGAGCTGCGCGACAGGGTCTCCGAGGAGCTGGACTACGGGCTGGAGGCGCAGGCGCAGAAGGCGTACGCCGCGGAGTTCGCCGACGATCCGGACGTCTTCGTGCCCGATGTGGTGCACCAGGCGGACCAGGTGCTGGTCACGGAGTGGATGGACGGGGTTCCGCTGGCCGCCCTGATCTCCGGCGGCACCGAGGAGGAGCGGAACCGGGTGGGCCAGCTGCTGGCGCGCTTCCTCTTCGCGGGCACGGCCCGCACGGGGCTGCTCCACGCCGACCCGCATCCGGGGAACTTCCGGCTGATCAAGGAGGGTGCCCCGGAGGAGTGGCGGCTGGGTGTCATGGACTTCGGGACGGTGGACCGGCTGGCGGACGGTCTGCCGTCGACCATAGGCGACTCCCTGCGCCTGGCCCTGGCCGGTGAGGCCCAGGAGGTCTACGAAACGCTGCGCGCGGAGGGCTTCGTCAAGCCGGCGATCACCCTCGATCCGGACGCGGTGCTGGATTATCTGCTGCCCATCATCGAGCCGGCGGGGGCGGAGGAGTTCACCTTCACCCGCGCCTGGATGCGCACCCAGGCGGCGCGGATAGCCGATCCCCGCTCCCCCGCCCACCAGTTGGGCAAGCAGCTGAACCTCCCGCCGTCGTACCTGCTCATACACCGGGTGACGCTCTCGACGATCGGCGTGCTCTGCCAGCTCAACGCCACGGTCCGCATGCGCGACGAACTCCTGGACCACCTCCCGGGCTTCGCCGCGGCGTCGACATCGGCGAAGGAGGACGCAGCCCGCTCCAGCGCATGAGACGGCGCCCGCGCCAGGGAGCGGGGGGCTCGGGGGCGGAGGCTGCGAGCGGGACTTGGGGCTGGGCCCGGGGGCCGGGTTCCGAGCGCCGGGTCCGGGGGGATGGGAGACGGTTCCGAAAGCCGGGTCCGGGTCGGGTCCGGTCGGAGGCACGAGGCCCGAGGCGGGGTCGGAACCCGAGGCCCAGGGCGGGGTCGGAGGCCCGAGGCCCAGGGCGGGGCCATGGCCCGGAGGCCCGGGGTGGGGTCGGAGGCCTGGGGCCCGGGGCGGG